>VRUN01000002.1 GCA_019456075.1 Candidatus Methylomirabilota bacterium | reverse complement strand
GCCCGGCTCAAGAACCTCCTGGCCCAATTCGGCGAGACACCGCTTGAGGCGGTGGAGGAGGGGATCGACGCCTACGTCCTGGAGCGCCGCCATGATGGGGCAAGCAACGGAACGATCAACCGGGAGCTGGCCGTCCTGGCCCACATGTTGCGCCTGGCCGTGCGGAAATTCCGCTGGCTCCGCCACGAACCCTACATCGAGAACCTCCAGGAGGCCGGGGCGCGGGAACGCGAGTGGAGCGAGGCGGAGGAGGAGGCCCTGTTCAACGAGTTTGGGCAGGACTTACGGGACCTCGTGGAGACCGCGCTCCTGCTCGGAGTCCGACAGTCCGACCTCACGCGGCTGGCCGTCGAGCAGGTTGACCTGGAGGGGCGTGTTATTGCGTTCCGGCCAAAGAAGAAGAGCCTCAAGCGGCTCCTGCCCATCGGGGAGCGGCTCTACTACCTGCTGACGCGGCGTATCGCTGGACTCTCCGCGACCGATCTGGTATTCTCCAATGGTTCCCGCCGGTGGGAGCGTTGGCACATTCGGAACCGGCTCCAGACCGCGATGAAAAGGGTAGGGATCGAGAACCTCCGATTTCACGATCTGCGCCATAGCGCGGCGAGTCGGTTGCGGCGAAGGGGGGCCGACATGGAGGACATCCGCAGGATCCTGGGCCATCGGGGTAAGCACACGACCGAGGGCTACGTCCATTACCAAGCGGAGCAGCTCCGTCCAGTGCTGGCTCTTCTGGAGAGCACAAAAGTGACACAAGACGGCGACCTGGTTTCGGGCCGTTCGTCTAACCCCTTGTAAACCTTGGATCGGGGCGTGGCGCAGCCTGGTAGCGCACTGGCATGGGGGGCCAGTGGTCGCCCGTTCAAATCGGGTCGCCCCGACCAGCACTTATTCTTAAACGAGTGAGGGAAGTCCGTGAGTGCTCCGGACTTCCCTCCTTTATCGTTTTTACAAGCTTATGTCAAAACGACCGACGATCCTGGTAACCAATGATGACGGGATTCACTCCCCGGGGCTCAAGGCATTAGCCGAGGCACTCCAAGAGACCGGAGAGGTATATGTGGTCGCTCCCGACCGCGAGCGAAGTGCCGCCGGGCACTCGCTGACACTGCATAAGCCGCTGCGGGCCGCGGAGATAGCCTCTGGTTGGTACGCGGTGAGTGGCACTCCCACGGACTGCGTCACACTCGGGGTCATGGGGATGCTGAAGGAAAAACCGCAACTGCTAGTCTCGGGCATCAATCTGGGGGCGAATTTGGGTGATGACATCACGTATTCTGGGACCGTTTCGGCAGCCGTTGAGGGGACACTGCTCGGCATTCCATCGTTTGCCATCTCAGCGGTCGATCCGATGCGGCACGACCTGAACATTGCTGGCATCTTCGCGACTCGCCTGGCCCGCGTCGTATTGGAAAAACACCTTCCGCAGGACACGCTGCTCAATGTCAATGTCCCCGCCGGAAAGGTGACGGGAGTGGCGGTTACCCGACAGGGGAAACGGAGCTACAATGAGGTCATCGTGGAGAAAATAGATCCCCGTGGGAAGACCTATTACTGGATCGGAGGAGGGGAGCCCACCTGGGAGCTGGTGGGGGGGAGCGATTACGAGGCGGTGATGGAGGGAAAGATCTCGATCACTCCGCTGCATCTCGATCTGACCAACTATGCGGCGACCCAAGTCCTCAAGGACTGGGAGGCTCTCCTCGGGTGACGGGACCTTTTATACCGCGGCGCGCGGCGTTCTTCCACGTCGAGGAAGGGTGGACTGATGGGGGGGGGAACGGATGGGGAGCAGCGCGTGGTGAACATGCCGCAGCCAGGGAGCGTATGGTCAGAGACCAGCTCGAGCGGCGGGGGATCCACGATGGCCGAGTCCTCGAGGCGATGCGCAAGGTCCCGCGGCACCTTTTCGTTGACCCATCGTTGGGCTGGCGGGCCTACGAAGACTCCCCCTTGCCCATCGGGGAGGGGCAGACCATCTCTCAACCTTACATGGTCGCTGTCATGACTGCTGCCCTTACACTGCAGGGGAGAGAACGGGTGCTTGAGATCGGTACCGGGTCGGGGTACCAGACCGCCGTTCTGGCCGAGTTGGCTGCTTGGGTTTATACGATCGAGCGAATTCCCGCCCTGGCTGAGGGCGCGCAACAAACCCTGGGTCGCCTCAAACACGACAACGTCTCTACCCAAATCGGCGATGGAAGCATGGGGTGGCCTGAGGCTTCTCCCTTTCAGGCGATTGTAGTGACGGCTGGTGCCCCTGACGTTCCACCACCCCTTGTGGAGCAGCTTGAGGTCGGGGGACGGTTGTTGATCCCGGTTGGGTCTCCCCATGCCCAAACCCTTCGGAGGGTCACAAAGAGGGACGGCGGGGTCGACCAGGAAGAGTTGGTTAGCTGTGTCTTCGTCAAGCTGGTGGGCGAGCACGGCTGGCACGACGAGTAGGAAGAGTACCGTTGACTGTCGGGGCGTAGCGCAGCCTGGTAGCGCACTTGGTTCGGGACCAAGGGGTCGCCGGTTCAAATCCGGCCGCCCCGACCATTCGCCTCACTTCGTCCCTCGATGATATCCTTCTGCCACTGGGGTCTGTTGCGTGCACGGTACGAAACGTGTGGTGCCCGAGAAGGCATCGCTCAAGGCTCGGGTCGTCGGCAGGGTGCAGGGCGTCGGATTCCGCTACTTCACTGAGTTTGTCGCGGGAGAAACCGGCCTTTCCGGCTATGTCATGAATTGCCTCGACGGCAGTGTTGAGGTCCTGGCCGAGGGGGAGCGGGAAGGCCTGGAGCAGCTGCTCCGGCAGCTGAGGCAGGGTCCCTCCGGGGCCAGGGTGGAAAGGCTTGAAGAGACCTGGGGCCCCTATACAGGGCAATTTACGGGCTTTACCGTTCGCTTTGGGAGATAGGGCGGGAGAACGATGACACAAGAGATCATCAACGACCTCAAGTCGAAGATTCGGGACGTCCCCGATTTCCCCAAACCGGGTGTCGTCTTTAGGGACATCACTCCGCTCCTGGCCGACGCGCAGGCCTTTCGGTCGGCACTCGACCTTCTAGGGGACCGCTATCAGGGGCAGGGGGTGGACGTGGTGGTCGGCGTTGAGGCGCGGGGCTTTATCGTTGGTTCCGCCCTCGCTTACAAACTCGGGGCCGGACATGTGATCATCCGAAAGGCGGGTAAACTCCCCTTTAAGACCCATCGGGCGATCTATCAGTTGGAGTATGGCACGGACACACTGGAAATCCATGAGGATGCCTTTCACCCCGGGGCACGGGTCCTCATCGCGGATGATGTCCTGGCGACGGGGGGGACCGTTGCAGCTGCTATCGACCTCGTGAAGAAGGTTGGGGGCGAGATCCTGGAGCTCGCCTTCCTGGTCGAGCTCACCTTTCTCAAGGGGAGAGAAAAGATCCAGGATTATCCGATTTTTTCAGTGATTAAGTATTAACTCCCGCCAGCGAACCCATGTATCCTCTAACGGGGATTTGGGCCACGCTCGTAGGCCTTACGAGGTGGGTTCTTTTCCTTCCGTCTGGGACATTCCCGGGGTTTTGAGGGGTAGGATCCTACGGGGCCTATCACCCCTATGGGATCGAGATTTCGCTCGAAGATGCTCGGTGATTTTTGGCAGAACTTGTGTGATGAGGTCGCGCCACTCCTTGACCGTTTTGGGAGCGCCATCACTCGTCGCGATCTCCTGGTAGAGGAGATAGTCGGGGTGCGCGGGACCGATCCCACGCTCTCGAAGACACAACCGCAGACTTTCTCTTGCCACCACCTCTTCCGGCAACAAAACATGGTACGTTGGGTCGGATCCCAGTAGATAGTCGGTGGAAACCTCCAGGGCCTGGGCCAGCTTACTGAGCGCATGACCTCTCGGCTCGGACTCACCACGGAGCCATTCGTAGACAGAGGCTTGCTTGAGGCCTGAACGGGCTATTAATTCGGTCTTCACCCACCCCTTGGCCTCTAAGACGCCCGAAATTCTGCGACCAACCTCTCTGGGTCTGCTTTTCCCTGCCATGGCTCCAACAAGATATACCATCGGACCGGGATTGTCAAATTCTTCTTGACAAGGGTATAGGGCCTATCTATATTAGCATAAAAAATTATGGCTTTTCATCCTGGCGCTGGACATGGGCGTAAGTATTAGAACTCGAGATGGCCAAGCTGGAAGCCTTCAGAAAAAGGGGAAAGGAAGAGTCGCTGAGTTGAGAAACGAAAGGAGGTGAAAGCTATGAAGCGGTTCGTGGCAATTGTAGTGGCGTTCCTCCTCGTCTTACCAAGTGCGGTAAGCTGGGCGGATTCCGACGCGGAACAGAGCACGCTTTCGCAGATCGGCATCGGCACCGGAAGTGTGGTCGGGTCCGTGATCTACTTCCCCATTAAGGCGGTCTTCTGCGGCCTCGGGGGACTTGGGAGTATCTACACCCGTATCTTCGTGGGGTCCAAAGCCACCCATGAGATGGTGAGCGCCAGCTGTCGGGGAACATGGGCCATAACCCCAGATACCCTGCGGGGAGAGGAGTCGGTCACTTTCATCGGTGACGTTCCTCCATACGAGGACGACGTAGACGCCGTAGCCTGGGAATAGGCCTCCGCGCTACAGCTTTCCCAGGAGGGCAGAGGGGGTTGCAGGAACCTCCGCGCACACCCTGCAACCCCCTTTGTCATTTTCCATACTAAATGATACCCCGACCAGTGCATATAAACCCGCCGCCAGAGTAGGGATCCTCTCGCTTGACACCTCTTGGACGCTGGGAAATACTCATGCTCGACAGGGGAGGCAGATAGGAGGAGGCATGGATGAGCCCGTGGTGCGGCGGCTGGGCCGGGTGGGGTGGGGCAGGCGGCGCCTCAAGCGAGGGGGCGCATTCGTCCTCACCGGTGCCGCCCTGCTGTTATTGGGGCAGGCTACGGCAAGCAAAGTGGCTGAGGCCCAAGCCCGTGAGCTTGCCACGGTCAAGAGTGCTGAGCTCCACGTGTATTCTCAGATGGATCCCACGGGCAAGGTCGTCCATACCCTCTTGCGAGGGGATCTCGTGGAGATTGACCACGGCGTTACACCAGCAGAGGGTGAGTGGTGCAGCATCACGGAGATCGGGGGGAGCGGGACGTCGGGCTACGTCCGCTGCACAAAACTCGAGCGCAGGGCAGCCGGATCGTCAAAACCCCTCCGCTACATAGAGGAACCGCCCCAGAAACCAATGGCCAAGACCACTGAGCCTGAGGTGACGCAGGATGGGCGCTACACTCTCCAAGTTGCCTCTCTGGTCTTGAAGCGCAATGCCCTTGCCCTCAAAGCGCGTTTGGAAAGGCTCGGCTTCCATCCGATTGTCCGCCTCACGACGACCCCGATCACCCGGCATCAAGTCTATGGCGGCCAGTTCGGCAGTCGCAAGGAAGCAGAAATGTTCGCTGAGAGACTCAGCAGGGACGGCTTTCCCGCGAAGCTGGTCGAACTCGACGACGGCAGGGTGGGTCTCGAGGTCGAGTCGTACTTTACCCTGAACGAGGCTATCGACTTGGCTCACAGGCTCCAAGAGCAGGACTACACCCCCAAGATCGTCTCTCGGGCTGTCCCCACCCCAGTACACCAAGTGCGGGTTGGTCGTTATCACCGTCGAGCGGATGCCCTGAAAACCCTTGAGCAGCTCAAGAGAGAAGGATTGACGCCGATTATCGTAAGGCAGTGAATTATCTTAACAATTAACTTATACAAATAATCTATAACTGATTACAAGTAAAGGCTTACATCGGACCAGGCAGGCCTCAACTGCAGCAAATCAGTTCCGATGGACCAGCGGCATGTGGCACAGGCTCCGGCCGTGAACTTCAACCGGCAAGACCTCCGAAGCCTCCGCAAACGAGTGACCGGCTAGGGAACCCTAGCGCTTGAACGCTTCTTCCGGCGAACGCCAGCTTGCGAGCCGCCTTCTAATGACTTAAAATGGGCTGGAATCGCACGTGTGGTCCATCCACGGCACCTAAAAGAGCGGACACCGTAAATGCCTAATGGGCCTGTAGCTCAGGTGGATAGAGCAGAGGTTTCCTAAACCTCGTGCCGCAGGTTCGAGTCCTGCCAGGCCCACCACTGTATTGAGAGGTACATGGCCAGAAGACGACCGTCATTCAAACCACTTCCCCCAAGCGCCCGGGACCTCGCTGGGCGATTATATGACGCACGGGTTCCACTAGGTGTGGCACTCCTAGCGCTCCTCGTACTGGGTTTGGGGTGGTGGGCCTATCGGACGTGGCACACGGGACAAGAGAGTGCAGCACAATTCCTCCTGACGAGAGCGCTTGTGGTCCGTGACAGAAGCCCGGGAGCGGAAGAAGGCGAGGAGGGAAAGGAGGAGCCTGGCAAGCACCTGGAAAAGGCACTCGAGCTGTTTCGGCAGATTCGGGACGAGTATCCTTCGAGCAGAGCGGCGGAGCAGGCGGTCCTACAGATAGGGAACATTCATTACGAGCGAGGGGAGTATCAGGAAGCCTTGGAAGCGTACCAGGCTTATCTTGAAGAGTATCCCAAGGGAGAGTCGGGTTTGCTGGCCGGGTTGGGGAAGGGCTATGCCCTGGAGTCCCAAAAACGGTATGACGCGGCGGCGGCGACCTTTCGCGCTATGGCAGACCGCTACGAGGCTTCATTCCTCACCGTTGAAGCATTGATGGGGCTTGGTCGGTCGCTAATCCAGCTTGATCAGCGAACGGAGGGAAAAGCGGTCTACCGGCGCATTATAGAGGAATATTCAGGTACCAGGTGGGCGAACCACGCGAGGAGCCAGGTCGCGTCACTGGAGCGGTGAGGGATATCTATTACGTCGGATAAGAAGTCTTATGTAAACTTGGACTCAGCTTACATAAGACCCGGGAAACCATAAGCAAACCCTTAACCGCTTCCCCAAACCACTCTACCCCAGCCCTATGTACCCGCAAAAAGAACAACGGCCGCCCAAGGGGCGGCCGCACCTTCCGGAATGAGAGCACACACAGCTACATTTTGTACTTGCCGAAGTCCTCAGGCTTCAGGTCTTCGAGCCACTGTTTCCAGCGATCCGTCTCCTCCTTTTCCTCGGCGATATCCATGCTCTTGGCCTTGCTCACGACCTTCTCGGTGACAAAGATCGGCGCATTGACCCTGAGCGCCAGGGCAATGGCATCCGAGGGCCGCGCGTCGATGTTCACGACGTTCCCGTTGTAACTCACCTCGATGACGGCAAAGAAGGTGTTCTCGTTCAGGTCATTCACGATGATCTGCTGGACCGTGGCGCCCAGGCCGTCGAGAATGTTCTTGATGAGATCATGCGTCATTGGTCGCGGGGTCGCAATTTTTTCCAGTTCAAGCGAAATAGCGTTCGCCTCAAAGATACCGACCCAGATGGGAAGCGCCCGCTTTTCCTCTTGATCCTTGAGAATGACGATCGGCATATTCGTAATTGGATCAAGAGCGATCCCCCGGACTGTCATCCGGATCAGCATTGCCATTCTCCCCTCCCCTCAGGTACCGCGATAATAAGGCAAGAGTCTCGCGTAGGTCTCTTCTAGGTGTTCCGGAATCACTTTTGTCTCGCCCAGGACCGGCATGAAGTTCGTATCCCCATTCCAGCGGGGAACCACGTGCATGTGCACGTGGTCCTCAATCCCTGCCCCCGCTACCTTTCCGACGTTCACCCCAATGTTGAATCCCATGGCGTTGAAGGCGTCTCGGAGGATTCGCTCACTGTTCGACGCCCAGGTCATTAACTCCGCTCTTTCCTCGGGGGAGAGCTTCTCTAGGGATTCCAGGTGGCGATATGGGGCGATCATCAAGTGGCCGCTGTTATACGGATAGATATTCATCAGGACGTACGTAGAGGGTCCCCGAGCCAAAATCAGGTTCTTCGTATCCTGTTCATCGGGTTCCTTCGCCTTCTCGCACAGGATGCATCCGTTGGTTTTCGGCCCCAAGATATACTGCATCCTCCACGGCGCCCACAAGATGGACATCATCGTGTCACTACCCTTCCGGAATCGTCAAGAGGCCACCACCCGGTAGATGGGCTGAGCCCGCTCAACGCCTCTTAACTTAGCATCCCCTACATACTCAATCAAGATCTTTTTTTGCAGCTCGGGATCAAAGCAGGTATATCGAGTGCCACTTTCTCCTTCCTCGGCCTCCCAAGCAACGTTCCGACGGAGGGCCTCGACATGCTCCGGAGTCGCCGCGATTCCCAAATTGTACAGGACGCCATCACGATCAATCCAGACGCCTTGATCGGCACCACCGCGCTGTGTTGTACTTTCATCCTCCACTTCCGAGGGGCGGCTCCCCGAACCCGTGATACGGCTGGCAATATTGACGTGGCGGCCAATCACCGTGACGTCCACCGATTTCTCATCCGGAAGAAAGCGGCCGATTTGGGCGCGACCCGTATGAAGGCTCATTCCCATCCGGTATGTCGTCCTCCCCTGCTTCTGAAGGTCCGTGACTATCGCTTGGATGGCGACAGCAGTTCGCAAGGCGTTCATCTCGTCTTCAGGGCTGACCTGGGCGGTGCCGAAGGTGATCATGACCCCATCGCCGGTGAATTTGTCGATCTGTCCGTTGAACCGTTTCACGATGTCGGCCACAGGATCGAAGACGGTGTACAGGGATCGCGTCAGCTCTACCTCGGAGATCCCGCTCTCTGAAGTGGCGGTAAAACCCCGAAGGTCGGCAAAGAGAATTGTGACTTTTCGCGCAGTTTTTACAATCTCGCTGGATTCGAAATACTGGAAGAGTCGACCCTCGGCGAAGTGGTCCTTGCGCTGGACTTCGACGAGACCCGGAGGCATCAGATCAATATCGGTGCGCAGGCGATGGATAACCTCAAAGCGGCGGACTGCCTGGATAAGGTCCAGATAGTCATGGAGGAGATAATGCCATCCGCCCCGGCGGTCCCTCCCCGCCTTAAGGATGGGGGAGGTACTAAGCCGCGCCAGGGTTTGGTCGTAGTCCGTGAAGAGATAGGTCACAATAGTTGGGTGAAACACCATCTTTGCCTGCGAGGCTTCTTCATAGTACTTCGAGGGATCCACGGTCGGAAGATGCGCCTTGAGCAGATCAAGCAGCGGGGGCTCTTGCTTGCTTACGCCATGGCGAATCCGATCTCGCAGGATGGTCCGCATATGGGTGTACTCTTCCCTGCCGAGACGAAACCTCCGGTTTTGCGGGACCAAGATCCCCTCCAGATGTTCCCGGGGCAAGTCTGTCTGTGTGAGTGACAGCTGATCTTCGAAAAGACTTTCGATCAGGCGGTGATTAAAGGAAAGCCCAAGATTATACGCCAGCGTTTGCGGGTCCTTGCTGGAAAAATGTTGCCATGTCGACCGGTGCACGAGTCGGTAAAAACCACGGAGCAGCGGGTGTATCTGGTACTTGATATGAGTTGGGATTCCCCCCCGATCGAAGTACTCCCGCACCGTGGCCGCGATCTCCTTCGAGTGGGCCACCCACAAGAGGTTGAGTAGTCCAGATCGACGCTCGTTCCGAACAGCATTAGTGGCAACCTGCAGGAGCAGCTGGAAATAGGCCCACTCCGTCTGCTGAAACTCTCGTGTCTTCCCCGCTGTTTCCATTACCGAACGCGCAGTCGCATCTAGAAAGCTCAAAAAGGCGGGTTGCAAACCAGGGTGAAGTTGGACAAGGAAGGCCGGCTCGTCTCCTGTAGGCTCGGGGCTTTCTGGGAAGGTGGGGAGCGGAATCCCAAAGAGCTCTTGAACCTCTTCGGTCCTTCCCTCGATAAAGCGAGGCGGGGGGGCACTCGTGTTCCCGGGGCGCGTAATGGTCCCCATGAACCGATGGCTAATCAGACAGGTCTGAGCGCAAGATTCGGGTCGCGCCCGAAGCAGGGGCTACCTGTCGATGAGGGCCTTCAGCTCCTTTCCTGGCTTAAAGTAGGGCACCCTTTTGGCTGGGACACTCACCGTAGTGCCGCTCTGCGGGTTTCGGCCCTGGCGGGCCCCACGATGGCGAACCCGGAAACTCCCGAAGCCGCGAAGTTCAACCTTGCCATCATGGCTCGATGCCAATGCTTTGGCGATGCCCTCAAAAATGGTATCAATGACAACTTCGGTCTCCTTTTTTGTCAGATTGACCGTCGCAGCGATTTTTTCCACGAGGTCTACCTTGGTCATTGTTCCCCCCTTTCACACGCCGGGTTTCATCACTGCCATAGAAAGTCGACGGAAAGTCGACCCCCCTCCCCTCCCATGAGCCTTTGCCGCCACGCCGTAGCAGCGTTTCCCAGCAAAAGGCGGAGAAGGGAAAATTCGCGCTCCTTGACCTGCACGATTTGAGGCTTCCCCTCGATGCCCCCCATTTTTGCGGCTGTCTCGATCGCATCCTGGAGGTTCCCGAGCTGATCCACCAGTCCTAACTCCAGGGCCTGCCGACCGGTAAAGATCCGACCATCCGCCACCGTCTCGACCTGTTTCCGCGAGAGGTTACGACCTTCCATCACCGCTTGGATGAACTGGTCGTGGATATCATCGATCAGCTGCTGTAGCAATTTTCGTTCCTCACGGGTCAGTTCTCGGGTAGCCGAGGCCAAGTCTTTGTACTGCCCGCTTTTGATAACGACCGATTGGATGCCCACTTTTTGCAATAAATTCGACAGGTTGGGGATCTGCATAATGACCCCGATGCTCCCGGTGATACTTCCGGGATTGGCCACAATTTTGTCCGCAGCCGCCGCGATATAGTAGCCTCCCGAAGCCCCCACCGTCGAGAGAGAGGCTACGACCGGCTTTTCATGGATCTGGCGAATCTTTTTGATCTCCTCATAAATTTCCTGAGAGGCAGCCACCCCGCCGCCGGGACTGTTGATACGGATCACGAAAGCCTGGACAGTCTCATTCTCGATATGATGCTGGAGTTGCCGGATGACCCCCTCCGAATCAGTGATAAGGCCGTTTACCTCCAGCAAAGCGACCTTGGGGCCTCCGAACTGCTCCCACTGGCCCAACATCAGCGCCAGTCCGAAGATCAGAAGCAACAAGAATAGGCCAATGCCGCACGTCACTATCGCGGCGCGCCAAAAAGACCGTCTCCGTTCCCCACGCATGGGTTACTCCTCTTCCCCCTTTTCCCGCCCGGCTTCCTGGTAGGCCCGGAGACTGAGGCCGAGCTTACGATCATCGGTGTCGAGTTTAATGATTTTGAGGGTCAGTTCCTCGCCCGGTTTCACCACGTCCTCTGGCTTATTGACCCGGCCCTCGGACAGTTCCGAGACATGGAGCAACCCCTCAATGCCATCGGGAAGCTCTACAAAAGCTCCGAAGTCGGTGATTCGGACCACCTTCCCCATGACATCCATTCCAACTCGGTATCTTTCAGGGACAATGCTTTTCCACGGATCGGGTTGCGTCTGCTTCAATCCCAGTGAGATACGGCGGGCTGCCCTATCCACGTGGAGCACAAGGGCCCCGATGTGATCCCCCTTTTTCAAGGTCTCTGAAGGGTGCTTCACCCGCTTGGTCCAGGACATGTCAGAAATATGGATAAGCCCGTCAATTCCCTCTTCCAGCTCTACAAAGGCACCGAAGTCCACAAGGTTTCGGACCGTTCCCTCGACGTGAGTTCCCACGGGGTATCGTTGCTCCAACGCATCCCACGGATTAGGCTCCACTTGCTTCATCCCAAGGGAGATCCGCCGAGCCGATTGGTCGATTTCAAGTACCACAACCTCCACCACGTCTCCCACGGCCACCACCTTCGAGGGATGCTTGACCCGCTGGGTCCAGGACATTTCCGAGATATGGACGAGACCTTCCGCCCCCGGTTCGAGCTCGACAAAAGCCCCGTAGTCAGTAATCGACACCACCTTACCGTTCACTTTGGTCCCCGGGGCGAACTTTTGGGTTACCTCTTTCCAAGGATCCGACAGACGCTGTTTGTAGCCGAGGGAAACGCGTTCCGTTTGACGGTCGAACTTGAGGACGGCTACCTCGATCTCGTCTCCGACCGCAAAAAGCTCCGACGGATGTCCAATCCGTCCCCAGGACATATCGGTGATGTGCAGCAGGCCATCGAGGCCGCCGAGATCAATGAAGGCCCCGTATTCGGTGATGTTCTTAATTTTCCCCTTCAGGACCTTCCCCTCCTCTAACGTGGCAAGGGTCTTTTCCTTCAGACCCTTCCGTTCCTCCTCCAGCAGCTCTCTCCGAGAAACGACAATGTTACCGCGCCGTTGGTTCAGTTTGATAATCTTCATGGGAAACGTCTTGCCGATCACCCTGTCAAGATCTCGTACAGGACGCAGGTCTACCTGGGACCCGGGGAGGAATGCCCGGACCCCAATGTCCACAATCAATCCCCCCTTTGTTTTCGAAATGATGGTCGCCTGGACCACCCCCCCCTTCTCATAAACCTTGCTGATCTCATCCCAGACCTTGATTTTCTCTGCCTTTTCTCGGCTCAGGACGACAATCCCTTCGTTGTCCTCCTTGGATTCGAGGTACACCTCTACGTCATCCCCCACTTGGATCTCCAGCTGTCCTTGAGGGGTGAGAAACTCCTTGATGGGGATGGTTCCTTCCGACTTGTATCCAATGTCAATTACAATGGAATCGGTTCCAACATTGAGGACCTTCCCCTTCACAATCTCCCCTTCCAGGATGTCCTTGAAGGTTTGATCGTAAATGTCCTGCATGCTGACAGTCGATTCTCGCTGCTCCAGCTCTCCTGGCAAGTTGCGATCCTCCTTTCTTTCTCGATTGTCGTCCCCCGTCCCCATCATGTTCATACGTGGGTATACCTCCTGGCAAGGGATGTTAACGGACCATGTTCTTACGCCCCCGGCGAATGGCTCCGGGCCTTTAATTCGGCAATGCCTTTCATGACCTCTTCAGTCAGGCGTCGATGGTCTCTTCGCGATTCCTTGTGCGGGGTCTCGTTCCCCAGCCGCAACGGATGACCGAAATAGACCGTTACTGGGTGAACCCGAGGTATTCGCTTATCGCGTGGCAGCACTTTGCCGGACCCTTGCACGTATACAGGAACGATCGGACAGCCAGACCATGCTGCCAGGAATCCAATTCCCTCCCCTGCCTCCTGTAGGGCCATACCATCCCCGCGGGTCCCTTCGGGGAACACGGCGACGATCTCTCCTTCCTTGAGAAGGCGCAGGGATTGCCTGATTGCTGTGTAATCCATCTGGCCCCTACGGACAGGAACGGTATAGAGGCGTCGAAGGAGCGCGCCAAAAAAGGGGAACCGGAAGAGCTCCTTCTTCGCCATGAAGTGCAGCTGATGCTCTACCAACGCTACGCCAATAAACAGGGGGTCAAGATAGCTCACGTGATTGGCCGCCAGGATCACGCCCCCGGTGGTAGGAACATCCTCCTTACCCACCACCCGAAATCGGAAAATCGGCATGATCAGCGGGAGGAAAATTTGAAGGGCCCGATACCACACCCGACGAGACCTCCTGGCACCTCTGAAACCCCTTTAATTTACACACCTTGCATAGTGAGCGCAAGGAAAAAATGGTGTCAGCTCTTGAGCTTCCGCTGGATGTGTTCTTCCATTTGGGTGACGACCTCCTCCGGGCTTAAAGGGGCGGTGTCGATGAGGATGGCGTCGGGGGCCGGCTTGAGTGGAGAGGCCGCCCGCCCCATATCCCGCTGGTCTCGCCTCTCAACCTCCTCCAAGGTGCTTTCGAGGGTCCCGAGGTCTTGAAGAGATTCCTGGTACCGGCGACGTCCCCGTTCCTCCAAGGACGCGGTAAGGTAAAATTTCACAGCGGCGTGCGGGAAAACCACCGTTCCGATATCGCGACCATCCATGACGACCCCTCCGTGGGTCCCAAGCTGCCGTTGCCTCTGCACAAGCTCTTCTCGCACCTTCGGATGGACAGATACCAGAGAGGCAGCAGCCTGGACCTTGGGCAATCGCAGGACATCGGTGATGTCTTCGCCATCCACGAATACCCGAAGCCCCTCCGCTGCAGGTCGAAGCTCGAGCGCGGTTTGAGCGAGCAGGCCGAGGAGACTCCGCGGGTCCGAGAGATCGACCTCCTGCTTGAGTGCCTTCCAGGCAAGCGCACGGTACATTGCCCCGCTGTCGATGTGGCAATAGCCCAGTCGCTGGGCCAACAGCCGGGCTGCCGTGGTCTTGCCTGCGGCCACCGGTCCGTCAATAGCGATAATGAGGTTTTTCGGGACCCGGTTCATTCCTCCTGTTCCACAGAGTCGGGGACGAACTGCTGGAGCGTTTCGACAAACCCGGGGAATGACGTACGGATGCACCCCGTGTCCAATACCGTGGTCTCGCCGTCGGCCCTGAGACCCGCCACTGTCAGGGCCATGGCCACCCGGTGGTCCCCGTAGCTCCCACACCCGGCCCCCCGAAGGCCGTGTCCACCATGGATGATGAGGCCATCCGGAAGTTCTTCCGTACGAACTCCCATGCGGCTCAGCTCTACCGCAATCGTCCGGATACGATCCGATTCCTTGACCCTGAGCTCGGCGGCGTCCCGGATGACGGTCTTTCCCTCGGCACACGCGGCGGCCACCGCCAGCACGGGGATCTCGTCAATCAGCCGTGGAACAAGGTCTCCCCCGATGCTCACTCCCCGGAGCCGACTCGATCGGATCTGCAGACGTGCTCTCGGTTCCCCAACACTCTCGTCCATCGGCAGAACCTGGATTGCGCCTCCCATCGCCTGGAGAACCTCTAAGAGGCCTGTCCGCGTCGGATTCACCCCGACTCCCTCGAGGGTGAGGTCAGAGTCGGGAAGGATGAGGCCGGCCACGACAAAGAAGGCGGCTGAGGAGAAGTCTCCGGGAACGGAGATCTTATTAGGTTGGAGGGATCCTGAGGGCATCACGGTGACCTTCCGCTCCCCACGTTCTACGCGTTGGCCACACGCTTCGAGCATTCGCTCGGTATGATCCCGTGAGGTGACCGGTTCGATGACGGTTGTGGGGCCGTCGGCGAAGAGACCGGCCAGGAGGACTGCAGATTTCACCTGCGCGGAAGGGACCGGGCTCCGGTAGGTCACACCTCGAAGTCCCCCACCGCGGACGGCCAAAGGAGGAAGTGTGTCTTGGGCTCGACCCCGGATCTCCGCCCCCATCTGTCTCAGGGGGATGATGATCCGATCCATAGGGCGTCGCCTGAGGGAAGCATCTCCCGTCAGGACGGAGAGAAAAGGCTGGCCTGCCAGGACGCCCGCAAGGAGGCGCATCGTGGTGCCAGAGTTTCCGCAGTCCAACACATCTGCTGCCTCCCGGAATCCGCGGAGTCCTTTCCCGTAGATCCGAAGACACTCTCCCTCCCAACCTTCCACTTCCACCCCCAGGGTTTGGATAGCTCCCAGGGTCCGCTGACAATCCTCTGACCTGGGACAGCCGGAGATTTCGGTGAGCCCGTCAGCCAGGGCACCCAGGATAATGGCGCGATGGGCGATGGACTTGTCGCCCGGCACCATGAGGGTCCCTCGAAGTCCCCGTGCTCCTCCGCGAATCCTAAGCCGCTCCATACCGCTCCCGAATCCCTTGGATGTGACCAATCAAGGTCTCAGTAATCCTCTCGGACTCTGCGTTCGTAAGGTCGAACCACGTCATGTCCTTTTCTCGGCGGAACCACGTCATTTGACGCTTGGCATAACGACGTGTGTCCTGCTTGGTTCGCCTTACCGCCTCCTCGAGGTCCTCCCGCCCCAAGAGAAAGGCCACAATGTGGCGATAGTTGTGGCTGCGAAAGGGCTTCAGGGTCGAGGGATAGCCTGCCTCCAATAGTCGTTCGACTTCTGCCACAAGGCCAGACGAGAGCATCCGGTCCACCCGGTCGTTGATCCGCCGGTATAGTACGGTCCGATCTCGTCGCAACCCCAGGAAGAGGATGGGGGGTTGCACCAGCCCCTTGCGATGCGCCTCCCAGAGATCTGATACCCGCTTGCCGGTGGCTTCAATAATTTCGAGAGCTCGAATAAGACGGAAGGAATCCCGGGAATGGATTCTGGCCGCGGTCGGGGGATCCAGACGATTGAGGCGCGCGTGCAGCACGTCGGGGCCACCCCTTTCCACCTCTTGTCCCAGACGGGCCCGGATGCTCGTGATTTCGCGTGGGCCAGCAAAGATCTCCCCACGCAGGGCCCGAAGGTATAGACCCGATCCTCCTACCACGAAGGGGAGGCGGCCCCGGGAATGGATTTCTCTGAGGACCTGACCGGCTAACCGGCCGTAATCGGCAGCTGTGAAGGGGTCTGCTGCGTCTACGACGTCCAACAGGTGGTGAGAAATTCCTTGCTGCTGTCCCTGACTCGGCTTGGCGGTGCCGATGTCGAGAAGACGGTAGACCTGCATGGAGTCAAGGGCAACGATCTCCCCCCCTAGTGCTTTGGCCAGTTCCACCGCAATGGCACTTTTTCCGACTGCCGTGGGACCGACTAGCGCAACAAAAAAGGGAAGAGGGTTGGCATAGGAGGGCGCGATAGGAGCCGCCTGGGGAGACGAAACGTCGACGGAAGATGTCATCCTGTCACTCAACGCAGGGGTCTTTTCTCCTCGATCTCGAAGGGATAAGGGTATGTAAATTCCCACAGACCAATTGACTTTTCCCATCTGACGCGAACCACGACGCTCTCTTCGCTCACCGTGATACTCACCTCGTCATCGGAAAGAAACATCCCCAATTCACGGGCATCCGCCAGGATCCGGGTCCTACCCTCCTCCACCCCCTGCCGGGGGGGAATCACCATGTCGCTCACAACCCGCTGAACGGTTTCAAAGAGCGTTAGATACTCCACATACGCGGATACCACCTGGCTCCCCACGTAAACCGTAACAACCCCGACGAGAATGAGGAGTAGGATACGGGTCCTGACCGCACCCTTCTGCCCAACGCGCCACGGATGTGCGCGCTCATCCGGGGGGTGCCCCCGGCCTGTCCCGCGAAGTCGAACGGCTTCTATCATAGGCGGAAAATTCATGTCAAGTCAGCGTCATCCGACGTCCGGCGAGAACGCGGTAAGCGCAAATGCCTCCGGAGATCCGGAGGCATTTGCGACCCAAGGTGAAACGTTCCTGGAGGGGCAAACTATTTGGGCCCTCCCGGGAGCCAGGTCATCATGGAACGAAGCTCTCTTCCCACGACCTCGATAGGATGA
The DNA here is from genome assembly GCA_019456075.1 of Candidatus Methylomirabilota bacterium. Lineage (GTDB taxonomy): Bacteria > Methylomirabilota > Methylomirabilia > Methylomirabilales > CSP1-5 > CSP1-5. Next base: position 54,027 of record VRUN01000002.1, on the reverse strand, counting down.
TCGGCGTCCTTTTTGCGGAGCGCCAGGAAGCTGGGGCGACCCGCTTGATTCTCCAAGATCCATTCCCTGGCGAAGGTGCCATCCTGGACCTCTTGCAGAATCTTCTTCATCTCCGCCCGCACGGCCTCGTTGATTACCCGGGGCCCTCGGCTGTAATCGCCGTACTCGGCCGTGTCACTCACGGAGTACCGCATGTAGGCGAGACCCCCCTGGTAAAAGAGATCCACGATCAACTTGACTTCATGGAGGCACTCGAAATAGGCCAGTTCTGGTTGGTACCCTGCTTCCACCAGCGTTTCATACGCGGCCTTGATCAAGGCTGAGAGGCCGCCGCACAGGACCGTCTGTTCCCCGAACAGGTCGGTCTCCGTCTCCTCTCTGAACGTCGTCTCGAGAACCCCGGCCCGTGTACATCCAATTCCCTTGGCGTACGCCAACCCCATCTCCTTTGCCTTCCCTGACGAGTCTTGATGGATGGCCAGCAGTGCGGGGACGCCGGATCCCTCCGTGTAGATACGCCGCATTATGTGTCCCGGCGCCTTGGGGGCCACCATGGAGACGTCTACATCCTTTGGGGGTAGCACTTGGTGGAAATGGATGTTAAAGCCGTGGGCGAACATCAGGGTCTTTCCAGGCGTGAGGCCCTGCCGGATCGACTCGAGATAGACATGACGCTGGTGCTGGTCGGGGAGCAGGATCATGATGACGTGGGCCGCCGAGGCCGCCTCGTCCACCGTCATCACTTTGAGCCCATCTGCTGTGGCCTTGTCCCAGGATTTTGAGCCTTGGTACAGCCCGACCACGACATCGAAGCCCCCGTCTTTCAGGTTGAGGGCATGGGCATGGCCCTGGCTCCCGTACCCAATGATGGCAATGTTTTTTCCTTTTAGGAGGGCGAGATCTGCGTCTTTATCGTAATAGAGCTTTGCCATCTTCCTTCCCTCACTTTCCGTTACTTCACAGCCGCGGTGGACTTCTTTTCGACCTCCTCATCATTTCCCGCCACGCGTTCCAGCTTTCTGGGTAGACTCTTATTCGCCCGGCCGATGGCGATTCGTCCGGTTCGGACCAGCTCCTTAATCCCAAAGGGCCGCAGCAGTTCGAGCAGAGCCTGAATCTTATCTTCGTCTCCGGTTACCTCCAAGGTATAGGTCCGGTGCGTCAGATCAACCACCTTGGCGCGAAAGATATCCGCAATTCGAAGGATCTCGGCCCGGTCGGGAGGATCGGCGTTCACCCGAACGAGGATCATTTCGCGCTCGATGTAGTCCTCCTCTGTCATATCCACAACTTTAATCACATCGATCAGCCGATTGAGTTGTTTAAGCACCTGCTCCATGACCCAATCATCCCCGTGGACTACGAGGGTAATCCGGGAAATCGAATTGTCCATTGTCTCCCCGACGGAGACACTATCGATATTATAGCCCTTGGCTGCGATCAGGCCAGCAATCTTGGCCAGAACGCCGATGCGGTTCTCCACTAAGAGAGTGAGAATGTGCCGTCGTCGGGAAGTGTCTTCCTTCATCGTATCCTCGTTGGAATATCCCTCTGCGGAGCATGAACGACAGACGGTAGGGTGACCTCCTCAACGCCACCCCTGAGGGACCTTGTCAGGAGTCGCACCTCCTGCATCAGTTGCATCTTTGGAGGGTGTTCCCACAGGGATTATCGGAAAGCAGTGTTCCTCTCGTTCTACCACGAGATCCACCACGACAGGCCCCGGAGTATTGATAGCCTTTTCAATCCCCGCCTTGACCTCGTCCGGCCGTTCAATCCGCATCCCCGCAACACCGCAGGCCTCCGCAAGTTTCACAAAGTCGGGTTGATGCGTCAGGTCTGGGTGTGACGCGCGCTGGGGGGAAACGTGCTGCTGCCATTGGCGGACCATACCCATACCCTTGTTGTTGATCACAAAAGTCTTGAGTGGCAGATTGTGTTCCACGAGAGTGCACAGATCTGACATGGCCATCTGGAAGCCACCGTCGCCTTCAATGTTCACGACCAAACTTTTGGGAAAAGCCGCCTGGGCCCCCAGCGCGGCCGCAAAGCCGTATCCCATGGTCCCCAGGCCGCCCGACGTAACCCAACGGCGGGGTTTGCGTCCCCGATAGACCTGGGCTGTCCATATCTGGTGCTGTCCTACCCCGGTAGAGATGATCGGGTCGTAGTCCTCCGTCAAACGAAGGATCATATCGACAGCGTACTGGGGCTTCGTTGTGCCCTCCTTTTGCTCGTAGCGGACGGGATGCTGTTTCCTCCAGGCTTCGATTTGCGCATACCAATCCTTGAATTCCGTTGCCCAGTTCCGCTCTATCTTCCGTAGCTCTTTGTTGAGGTCTCGAAGCACAGACTTCACATCGCCAACAATCGGGATGTCCACCTTGACGTTCTTCTGGATCGACGTCGGGTCGATATCCACATGGATGACCTTGCATTGCTTGCCGAAGTCGGCGAGTTTTCCCGTGACCCGATCATCGAAACGCGACCCAATGGCGATCATCAGGTCGCAGTTGATCATACACTTGTTGGCGCAAAAGATCCCGTACATCCCAGGCATGCCCAACCAAAGTGGGTGATCGGTGGGCAGAGCGCCGAGCCCCATGAGGGTCAAGGTGGTCGGGATCTGTGTGATGTCTACCAGCTCGCAAAATTCTTCAGAGGCGTCCGAGTGAATAATGCCTCCGCCTCCGTAAATCACGGGGCGCTTGGCGTGGGCGATGAGATCGGCCGCCTTCTTGATCTGCCCGGGGTGGCCGTTGACCTGGGGATTGTAGCCCCGAATGGACACAGACTTGGGATACCCCTTGAACTCGGCTCGGCCCGTCATGACATCCTGCGGAAGGTCCACCAGAACCGGGCCCGGCCGACCAGAGCGGGCAATAAAATACGCCTCTTTGATGACGCGAGGAATGTGATCGGCTTTCAGGGTCAATAAATTGTGCTTGGTGCAGGACCGGGTGGTCCCCACGACATCCGCCTCTTGGGAAGTATCACAACCCATGATGGCTGTAGGATCGTGTCCATTGAGCACCACAATGGCCATCGAGTCCATCAGGGCATCGGTGATGGCTGTCACACAATTCGTGGCCGCTGAACCCGAGCTGACCACGACCGTCCCGGTCCTCCCAGTCGCCTTGTAGTACCCCTCGGCCGCATGGGTGGCCACCTGCCCGTGGCGACAGCGAATGTGTTTGAATGGGGGATCTCTGTGGGCGTCAGGCCCGTGGAGGAACACGTCACCCGGTTGGCCGAAGATCGTGGTTACCCCCTCCTCTAGCAGAGATTTCACCAGGATCTCCGAACCGGTAAACTTCAAGGTCTCCCCTTCCTACTGCAGTCGCACTCCGGGTGATCCGGCCTGACCCAACCGGTTAACCAGTGAGGGTTAGAGATAGGCTTGTGCCGTCAGGTTGAGCAGCCGAGCGTTCAGGCCCACCACTTGCTCGGTGTCCATCGGGACATCAACCAGAATTGATCTGCCCGAGGACGTGTAGCAGGCATCCATGATCTCTTTCATGTTGCTGAGGTCCGGTTTCAGATAGAAGCCATCCCAGCCGTGGGCCTTGGCCGCCGCGACAAAATCGATACTCGGCAACTTGGAATGGTAGCGGGGTTTTTCGACGGTCGGGATGATAACCTCGAGCCCCTTGTCGACGATCCCGTAAGTCCCATTGTTGATAATGAACAAGCGGAGGTCCAGGTTGGCCGCGTCGGCCAAGCACCCCCCAAAGAGCCGCCAGCATCCATCTCCGGAGAACATGAAGGTGTGGAGTGTGGGATCAGCCAGCTTGGCCCCAACGCCCATGCCGAATGACCCGCCCATGGCCGAGCCATGATGCGGCGTCCAGAATTTGATATTCGGGTGTTGTCGCTGGGTGACATACTGCCGATCCTTATAGGAGAGGCAGACGTCATCGAATCCAATACTGTGTGGTTGCCAGTGTTTCGGCAACTCCTCGTAAAAGGCCATGAAGTCCACACAGTCCTTGCGGACGTCCCGCCAGACCTCACGGAAGTTCAGATCTTCCAACTGCTCGACCTTCGGCCTGTCCTTCCCCACGCCTATAGCCTTCAGGTGAGGCAGGACCGCCTCGAGTGCCAGCCCGATATCGCCACGGACCTGCTTGTAGTCTCCCAGACACCGGTGTCGAAAATCCCCGTTCACTTGGCCGTAGCCATACGGGTACGCACCAAAGTGCCACGTGCACTTCGCGCGAATGCTCTCCAGGTTGATCGAATACTCCCCGGGGCAGAAACCGAGGGTGATCACGATATCGTCCTGATTGATGCTCCGCCACAGCTCCATTGCCTTGTCATTGCCGCCGAACAGAATGTACCCGTAGCTGTAAGGGTTTTTGCCCGAAACAGCGTTGGCCCCATTGATCGACCAGATGGTGGGAGCTTGGAGGAGTTCGGACAATTCTGTCGAAAGCTTCTCGATGTTTGGACAGAAGGCTGCCTCCTCGCCGACGTAAATAATCACCCGGCGTCCCTTTGCCATCGTCGGGAACTCCTTAAGGAAGACCTCCACGTCCTGATTGTTGAGAGTACGCGCCCTCTCTCTTTTGGGAACATGCACCTCAATTTCTTTCGACAGGATGTCCGGATGGAACGCAATGACCACGGGGCGCCAATCGTGAAGCATGCGCTGGGCCTTGTCGAGGTCCTGTTCGAGTCGGTTGATGTCGTCGATGACGATGCAGCCATCCCCCACCTCGGCTTGCAGTTGGGGGACAATGTTCATCCCGTAATGTGACACATCCTGTAAGGGGGCATTCCCGATCGACATTATGGAATTCAGGGCAAGGATATACAGGGAGGGGATGTTGTGCAGTTTTGCGTCGGTGATCCCGCTGGAGCCGAGCTTCGTTGCGGCACCGGTCGTGGTGATGGAGCAGGCAACCCGGCCAGAGGCGAGGTAATACCCCAAGGGCATAAAGCCCGACGCATATTCCCCCATAGTGAGAAACCGGGGAACGCCATCCGTGATTTGTGACGGGTGGGTGAGCGGCTCTAAATACTTGGTAACGTGGATAATCCCTCCCCCATTCACCCCGCTATAATGGGTAATCCCCCATTGATTCAGGGTGTCGATCAACGCAAAGTTTCCGACGTCCTTCCCGAGGCCAGGACTTCCTGCTTCAATGCTCATAGTTCTCCCCTCGCTTACAGAGTAAACGTCACATTGCCCTTCGTGCGCTCAAACAAAGTATCAGACATTCCCGTTTCTAAAGGCCGAGGGCCAACCGCGGGCATGACGAAAAGTGGCGAATAAAATAGCTCTCTTCTCCCCTCCCTGTCAATAAAAATCTGTTTTAGGTTAACCGCCTTTGAAAAAGCCCTCGAAGGAGCCGTAGCTCGTCACAGCCGAGGAAGGCGGCCACCCCCAAAAAGACCGCCGTCCCGATCCCGAGCTCTCCGAGAAACCCCGCGAGCCCGACAACGAAGCCGCGACCCTCCAGGGGTGGCAGCAGACCTTGGAGAATGATTAACGTCCCGGCCATGCAGAGTCCTGCGAAAACCGTTTTTTGCAACGGCTTTACGGGCATCTGCCGCGGAAACGGTCCAAGATGCTTTTTGAGATAGACGACCAAAAGGGAGAAGTTGACGAGGGAGGCGAGGGAGGTTGCGATGGCGAGTCCCGCCGCCCCGAGCGGCTGCATCAGTAGGAGACTGAAGCAGATGTTGCTCGCGACGGCGATCGCGCCAGCCTTTGCAGGGGTCACCGTGTCCTGAAAAGCGTGGAACGCCGGGACCAGAACCCGATTTGCCACAAAAAAGCAGAGTCCGAGGCAGTATCCAAGCAGGACTGAGGCGGTGGCGGCCGTCATGGCGCTCGTGAACGCGCCCCGCTCAAAGAGAAGGTGGATAATGGTGTTTCGATAAATGACCAGCCCCACGAGGGCTGGTATCGTGAGGAAGAAGGTTACGCGGAGGGCGAAGACCAGGGTATTCCTCAGGTCCTCTGGTGACTGCCGGGCGGCGGCGGCGGCCATGGCAGGGAAGGCAACCGTCGCCACAGCCACCCCGACTAAGCCGATGGGCAGATGGACGAGGCGGAAGGCGTAATACAGGTACGAGATCGACCCCTGGACTAGGAAGGAGGCCAAAAGGGTCGTAATAAATACATTGATCTGGGTGATGGCGAGCCCGGCTACGCCCGGGACCATTAACCTTCCAATCCGGCCCAAGGCCGGGTCCCTCCACCCCCCCGGTTGCGTCAGGGTCACCCCTCGGCGCACGGCGGGTGGAAACTGGGCGAGCACTTGGAGAAGGCCTCCCCCTAACACCCCGTATGCTAAAGCATAGATGGGCTCCTCAAGGTGCGGACTGAGGAAGAGGATGCTCAAGATCATTACGGTATTGAGAAGGGCCGGAGAGAAGGCCGGAGCGGCAAAGTGGCCGAGGGAGTTCAAAATCCCCATCATGAGGGCGGTGAGCCCTATGAGGAAAAGGTACGGAAACATCGTCCGAGTAAGACCAATCGTCAGGGCCAGCTTTTCCGGATCAGCTCCGAAGCCCGGTGCAATGAGACGGACCAAGAGCGGTGCCCCCCAGATCCCGATAGCGCACACCACGGACAGCATCAAGGCTAGTGACCAAAAGGTCGTCGCAGCCAGTCGGAAGGCCGACGGTCGCCCCTGTTGTGTGAGGGTCTCGGTGAAAACCGGGATGAAGGCCGCGGAGAGGGCCCCCTCTCCAAAGAGTTCTCGGGCCATATTCGGAATGCGAAAGGCCACAAAAAACGCGTCCGCAGCTAGTCCCGCCCCAAAGGTGTGGGCAATAAGCATGTCGCGCACATATCCCAGAACCCGGCTGACGAACGTCGCCCCGCTCACCACCGAGGCGGCCGCAGCCAAATGGTGCGGGGGGGCTTCTGGGTCAAACGTGCTTGACATGAGGGGACAATTCCTTTATAAAATGTGTCGGTTACTTTGCCTAAGGAGGATCCATGCCAAACACAAAATCAGCAGCGAAGCGCCTGCGCCAGGCGAGAAGCCGAACTTTGCGTAACCGGTCAGCCAAGAGCGAACTCCGGACGAGTATCAAGAAAGTGCGTCAGGCGCTAGACAGGGGGAACCGGGACGCGGCCATGGTTGCATTCCAGGCCGCGGTCGCCACCATCGACAAGACCGCCTCTAAGGGGGTCATCCATTCCCGAACGGCGGCCCGGTACAAATCACGGCTTGCCCGTCATTTGCACACTCGCGGAAGCGCTGCCTAAGTCTTTCCTCCTGAACAGAGATCAATAACGGCCAATTCGAGATAAAGGGGCTGCAGTCTTCCTGAAGATTTGAGTGCCCGATCCAGATCGAGAAGGCGCATAAGACCTTGCTCCAGTCGGGCCACGGAGGAGACCTTGGCCCCCTCGAGAATTTCTGAAAGAAACACCCGTGGGACCCCCAACAGGCGGCTGATCTCGCCAGGAGGGCGTGACTCGTCGACGAGGTCCTTGGCCCGCAGCAGGAGGCGCACTTGACGCGCCAGCATTCCGAGGATCGCTAGCGGCTCCTCTCCCCCCTCCAGCAGACGGCGGAGGCAAGACAACGCTCCATCCAGGTCCCGGTGCCCTACCGCTCGGGTCAGCTCAAAGATCCCGTGCACTCGCCCCTGGCCCACCAAGGCTTCCACCGCCTCAAGGTCGATCTGCTGCCCTTCCCCCACAAAGAGACAGAGCTTGTCCACCTCCTGGGCGAGGCGGAGAAGGTCCGGGCCTTGAAGCGTGAGGAGGAGCATTTCCGCTTCGGGGGTCAGCGATTTTCCTTGCTGCCTCGCCCGGTCACGCATCCATCTTTGCGTCCGTCGTTGACGCTCGTCTTCGTTTCGCGGGGGGGCAAACCGAAGGACCTTCCCCACTTGCTCTATGCGCTGCAGTCTGCGGTCGGCGGTCTCCAGTTTATCGGCGACACAGATGAGACACGTGGTGGAAGAGGGGGCTTCCAAATAGGCGAGGACGGCTTCCCACCCCTCCGTTCGGAGGCGGTCAGCTTCTTTCAGTAACACGACCCGCCGCGCCGAAAAGGCTGGAACGGTGCGGCAGCGTGTGATGAGATCTGCCCCGGCTGCCTCACTCCCCGAGAGGATTTCCAGGTTAAGAGACTCCATCCCGGAAGGCAGGAGGGCTCCAAGAAGACGAGAGAGAAATTCTTCGCGGAGCAGGACCTCCTCACCCACCAGGAGGTACACCGGAGCTGCCTGGCCCCGGATCACGGCTTGGAGGACTGGTTCTAACAGCGTCGTCCCTCAAAAGGGTTCCACTACCCTTGCCATAACCTCATCGGCGAGGTCACGAATGGCCCGGCGGATCGCATTATTTTCCGCCACCTCGGTCCCTCTGATCCCCTTAGGCGCCGAATAGTACGCTTCTCCTCGGACCTGCTCCTTTGCCAGCTGCTCCTTGCCATTCCGCTGGATCACCTCCAAGTCGAGGACAACCACCATACGAAACCGTGAGGCAATGTCCGCCGAAGTGAAAGCCACCGCGTTATTTTCGATGGCGGTAAGGGTCGCCTTCATCGTTACATCCGCTCGACTCTTTTCTGTCACGACCTGCCCACCGGCGTTCAGGATGCGTTGTGTTAGGGCCTGCCTGACATCGGTCTCGACCCCCGGCCGAAAGACCCCGGTATTGTTAACCGTAAGGTGGATCCGCTTGAGATTGTCGGGAAGGGTAACCTGGCCGCGATAGCCGCAGGCTCCCAGAAGCGCTGCGAGAAGGAAAAGGTTGATGTATACCACAGACTTCTTCACGATACTCCATCTCGGGCTGCCAGCTGTCCGCCGTCAGCAATTGGGAACCAGAGCTCGGCAACGTGCTATGAGCCATAAGCTATTTGCCGTTCGGCGCCCTAAGGGCCAACGTTGATGCTTTATTGCTGACTGCTGGCAGCTGATTGCTGACCACTGCTATTGGTCGGTCACGATGTTTACCAGTTTTTTGGGAACGACCACTACCCGTTTTACCTGTCTGCCCTCGAGCCAGGTCTGAACCCGACTGTCTTGAAGGGCCGCCAACCGGAGGTCTTCCTCTCCGGCATCCGCGGGAAGGGAAATCCGACTCCGCAGTTTGCCATTCACCTGGACCACCACCAGGAGCTCCTCTCGCTGTATCGCCTCGACGTCATACGTCGGCCACGGCTCCTCAAAGATGTTTCGGCCATGTCCAAGGCGCTCCCAGAGTTCCTCTGCCAGATGGGGAGCAAACGGGGCAAGGAGGATGAGCAACGTCTCGACGGCAAAGCGAGCCACCGCACGCCGTTCTGCCTCCTCCTCTGGACCTCCATGTAGCTCGAACAGCCCCAGCATGTTTACGAGCTCCATCAGGGCGGCGATGGCGGTGTTGAAGTGAAAGTCCCGGTCGATATCCTCGGTCACCTTCTTGATAGCCAGGTGCGCCTTTTGGCAGAGCGGCCGCCCAATCGTGAGAGCGGCGAAGGAAATGCGCGGCGCCGGATGACGGAGCTCCTCCACCCATCCATCCACCAATCGATAGACCCGATTCAGAAATCGGAAGGCTCCCTCGACCCCCCTGTCGGACCATTCGAGGTCCTTCTCCGGGGGGGCGGCAAAAAGGGAAAAGAGCCGTGCTGTGTCTGCCCCATATCGACTCAGGAGGTCGTCCGGGTCCACTACATTCCGGCGTGATTTGGACATCTTCTCGGTCCGACCGACCTCGACTGGCTGACCACACTCGGTACAGTGACCTTGGGCGTCCACCTCGTATGGAAAGCGGTACCCATGTTGAGGACACCGGGAGGTCTCCTTGCAGACCATTCCTTGGGTGAGGAGATTCTCAAATGGTTCATCATGCGAGATGAGGGCGAGATCCCGGATCACCTTAGTGAAGAACCGCGCGTATAGGAGGTGCAGGACCGCGTGTTCGATTCCGCCGATATACTGGTCGACCGGCATCCAGTAGGCCACCTTCGGCTTCTCCAGAGCCTGGTCCCGCGCCTGCGGACTGCAGAAACGAAGAAAGTACCAGGAGGAATCAACAAACGTGTCCATCGTATCGGTCTCCCGCCGGGCTGGCCCCTGGCAGGTCGGACACGGCACATTCACGAAGCTTTCAAGCCTGGTGAGGGGAGAACCGCCCTTCATGGTGATCTCCACATCCTGCGGCAGGAGAACGGGCAGGTCTGCATAAGGGACGGGGACGGTACCGCATCGTTCACAGAGGATAATGGGAATCGGCGTCCCCCAGTACCGCTGGCGGGAAATGCCCCAGTCCCGTAGCCGATAGTTCACTGCCCGTTTCCCGATGCGTTTTTCTTCCAAATACAGAACCACCGCCTCGCGTCCTGGCGCAGATGGCAATCCACTGAAGGAGCTCGAATTCACCATCACCCCTTCGCCTTCATAGGCTTTTTCTAAATCCTCCACTGTGAGCGCTTGCTCTTCTGGTTGAATCACCACCCGGATCGGAAGACCGTACCTCGTGGCGAATTCGAAGTCGCGCTGGTCATGAGCAGGGACGGCCATAATGGCCCCTGTCCCATACTCCAAGAGGACGAAATTAGCCACCCAGATGGGAATGTGTTCTTCCGTCAAGGGATTGATCGCGTACGCGCCAGTGAAGACCCCTTCTTTCTCAGTCTCGGGGGCGGTGCGGACTATTCGGTCTTCCACGCGCATCCGCTCAACGAAGGCCTGAACTTCCGGACTCCCTTGCCCAAGCTGTAGGGCGAGGGGATGTTCCGGGGCCAATACCATGAAGGTGGCCCCGTAAAGGGTGTCTTGTCGGGTCGTGAAGATCGTGATGGGGCCCAGTCCACCCACCAGGGGGAACTCAACCTCTGCGCCCACGCTCTTTCCAATCCAGTTTCGCTGCATTGTTTTGACCCGTTCCGGCCAACCTGAAAGCCGATCGAGCCCGTCGAGGAGTTCGTCGGCATACGCAGTGATCTTGAAGAACCACTGGTCGAGTTCTTTTTGGATGACCTCCGACTCGTCACGCCAGCATTGCCCTCCCTCCACCTGTTCGTTGGCAAGGACGGTCTGGCATACCTCGCACCAGTTGACGAAGGCGGGCTTCTTGTAGGCAAGCCCCTTTTCATACATTTTGAGGAAGAGCCACTGATTCCAGTGGTAGTAATCTGGATCACTGGAGGTGATCTCTCGATCCCAGTCATACGAGAGGCCCATCTGCTTCAACTGTTTTCGCATGTACGCAATATTCTCGGTGGTCCAGGTGGCAGGATGGACACCGTGCTCGATGGCCGCATTCTCTGCAGGCAAGCCGAATGAGTCCCACCCCATAGGGTGAAGGACATTATAGCCTCGCATCCAGAAGTAACGGGCGACGACATCCCCAATGGAGTAATTGCGAACGTGCCCCATATGGATCTTGCCGGAAGGATATGGGTACATCTCGAGGCAGTAGTACTTTGGCTTTGCGGGGTCCTCCGTCACCCGGAAGGCCCTCCGCTCCTCCCAGATCCGTTGCCACTTAGCTTCTAGGGTCTTGAAATCATAAGGTCTTGCCATACCAACCCTCAGATTCCCCTGGAATTTTCGCTAATAGATAGCACAGGCGCCGGAGTGTTGCAACTCTTGCCCCGAAACGGAAGTCATTTCTTCGCCGATTGCTTACAGAGAAATTCGCTGTTGCCGGCAGTAGTTGGTGAGCATAAGGATGGCCTGGTTCAAGCGCTGCATGCGGAGGTTTTTCTTTCGCGTAGCCTCAGCATCGTCTGGCGGAGGCACATCTCCCCGGACCTCTCGGAGGACCTGTTGGAGATTGGTGTTGATGACCTTCAAATCAGCGGGTGTGTACCTTTTCAACGTGGCAGGGGTCAAAGGTCGAAAGCCATCTCCAATTTCTCGAGCCATGACTAATGGATTCCCCGCAATGGCCACGTATGCCCCTCCTCAATACCTGACGTGCATGAGACACAGGCCATGCGGGGGGGCCGTTTTCCCGGCGCGCCGCCGATCCTTCGAGTCCAATATTTGCCGAAAGTGCTCGGGAGTCAGCCTGCCCCTTCCCACATCGAGCAGTGTTCCCACCATGATGCGGATCATGTGCTTCAGGAACCCGTTTCCCGTGACAATAAATTGAAGGCGGCTCCCCTCAGCGACAAAGCGGGCTTCATAGATGTGACGGATGGCATTGGGAGACTCGGCGTTGGCCGCTCGGAAGGTGGAGAAATCATGCTCACCAATGAGGGTAGCCGCAGCCTCGGCCATCGAAGCCAGGTCTAAGGGCTCGGGAATGTGAAGAAGCCAGTGCCGTTCGAGCGCAGAAGGGTGAGGGGCATTCAGGATGGTATAGCGATAGGTTTTGTCTCTGGCTGACCGTCGGGCCTCAAAGTCCGTGGAGGCTTGTTCCACTCGGCACACCGCAATATCAGGTGGAAGCAGGCCATTCAAGGCTCGTTGCCATCGGTCGGGGGTGAATTCTTTCCGCGTACAGAAGTTCGCCACCTGCCCTAGGGCGTGGACACCCGCATCAGTCCGGCCTGCGCTGGTGATGGACACCTCCTCGCCCGATATGCGTTTTACCGCCTCCTGCAGAACCCCTTGAATGGTCGGCAGGCCGGGCTGGACCTGCCAGCCGTGATATCCTGTCCCGTCGTATTCTACAATCAGCTTGAGATTCTGCACTACCCGGCACCTGGCCTTGTCACCTCCAGCACGAGTTCGGCGATCTGAACCGCATTGAGTGCGGCACCCTTCCGAAGCTGATCCCCCACGGCCCAAAAATTCAACCCATGATCACTGGACAGATCCTCCCGAACCCGGCCGACGTAACACGCGTCCTTCCCGACTGCCATCGCCGGCATCGGATAGTGACCGTGTGCTGGGTCATCCCAGAGCTCAAGGCCCGGGAAGCTCGCAAACAGCTGTCGGGCCTCCCCCACTGTTATCTTCCGCTCTGTCTCTGCAGTCACGGAGACTGAGTGGGCGTACCAGACCGGGACACGGACCGTGGTAGCGGCAATTTTTATCGTGGCATCTCCCAGGAGCTTCCGCGTTTCATGAACCAGCTTCATCTCTTCCCTGGTATAGCCGCTCTCTTCGAAGACATCCACATGCGGAATGAGGTTAAAGGCAATCGGGTGCGGGAAAACTGTAGCTTTCGCCTCCTCCCCTTTCACCCACGCAAAGACTTGTTCCCTGAGCTCTTCAACGGCCTGGGCGCCGGCGCCAGAGACTGCTTGATAGCTCGAGACGATGACCCGCCTGACGGTCGCCGCATCGTGCAGCGGTTTCAGGGCCATGACGGTCACCGTCGTGGTGCAGTTGGGGTTGGCGATCAGCCCCTTGTGCTGACTGGCAGCTGCCGGATTCACTTCTGGGACCACCAGAGGGACTTCCGGGTCCATTCGGAAAGCTGAGCTGTTGTCGATCACTAACGCCCCCGCTTTTACGGCTGCAGGGGCAAATGCCTTGCTGCGGCTCGCGCCTGCAGAGAAGAAGGCCAATTCCACCCCGTGAAAGGAGTGTTCCGTAAGCCTCTCGATCTTCACATCCTCCCCACGGAATGGCAGCACCTTGCCTTCCGAGCGTTCTGAGGCAAGGAGTCGGAGGCTTCCCACGGGAAAGTCGCGCTCTGAAAGGATCGAGAGCATCGTCTGCCCCACCGCGCCCGTTGCCCCGGCAATCGCTACACGGTATCCCGCTCGGCTCATGCCAACTCCCGTTCACAGTCCACTGCTCTCAGTTCACAAAAAAACTGTCTTATTGAGTAGTACTTCCATTGATTCGGTGAACAGTCAACTGTGAACCGTGAACCACATCAGTGTCCGGAAAGGTATGGAAGGCTCTTGGCCACCCGTTCGATCTCCTCTCCCGCCTCCAACAGGACGAAAGTCGCGTTCCACGTGCCTGTCAAGAGCTGCTTGTGGTGGCCTGTCGGAATCACGGCGGGCATGGCTCGTTCACCAAAGAGGACCTCTTGGTTTTCAACGTCGAGCACGATCTCGCGTTCGGGATCTTCCACAACGGCCTCCATCAACCAGTCCGCATCTTCCACGTCTACGGTAAGACAGGGGATCCCGAGGGCGGTGCAGTTTCCCAAGAAGATGTCCCCAAACGACTCGCCGACGATGCCGCGGATTCCCCATCGCCGCAGCCCCTCCGGCGCGTGCTCGCGTGACGAGCCGCAGCCGAAGTTCTGGCCGACCACGAGGATCGTGGCCCCCTTGTACCGCTCTTGGTTGAACGAATGGTCCGCGAACTGCAAACGATCATCCTCAAAGAGGTGCTCTTCGAGCCCCTCAAACGTGACGCTTTTCAGGAACCGAGCAGGCATGATCCGGTCGGTGTCGATGTCCTTACCCGGCAGGGGAAGACCCCGGCCGACGATTGTCCGCCGGATAGGACTCATCGCAGCAACTCCCGCACGTCGGTGACTTCTCCGGTGACGGCCGCCGCGGCCACCATGGCCGGGCTCATCAACAGCGTCCGCCCCGTCGGGGAACCCTGACGCCCCTTGAAATTCCGGTTGCTCGAGGAGGCGCAGATCTCCCGACCCTTGAGTTTGTCTTCGTTCATCCCCAAACATAGAGAACAGCCGGCCTTCCGCCACTCGAATCCGGCCTCCTGGAAGATTTCGTGCAACCCCTCGGCCTCGGCCGCCCCGGCCACCGCCTGCGAGCCTGGAACAACAAGCGCCTGCACCCCCTGTGCGACCTTCCGTCCCCGCACCACCTCCGCAGCAGCACGTAGGTCAGAAATTCGCGCATTGGTACAAGAGCCAATAAACGCCACGTCAATCCTGGTCCCGACAATTTGCTGGCCCGGCTCAAAGGACATGAAGGCCAGCGCTTCGGCCCAGGCGGCTCGGTCGGCTTGCGGGGCATCGGCCGGATCCGGGATCCGTTCGTTCACCTCTACAGACTGCCCTGGGTTGATTCCCCATGTGACCACAGGCTGGATTGATCTGCCGTCCAACGTGATCACGTCATCGAAGCGAGCCCCCGGGTCCGTCGCCATGCTCCTCCACCACGCCACCGCACGATCAAAGGCCTCGCCGTGGGGCGCAAACGGGCGATCCTTGATGTAATCGAACGTCCTGGCGTCGGGATTGACGTACCCGAGCCGGGCGCCTCCTTCAATGCTCATGTTGCAAATGGTGAGGCGCTCCTCCATCGACATCGCCTCGACCAGTGATCCGGCGTATTCGTAGGCATAGCCCACCCCGCCCTGCACCCCAAGCCGCTGAATGATCGCAAGGATCACGTCCTTGGCGTAGACACCGCGCGCGAGCTTACCCTCTACACGGATCTGCCGGACCTTTGGCTTGGCCAATGCCAAGCACTGCGTCGCCAGAATATCCCGAACCTGGCTGGTACCAATAGGGAAGGCGAGCGCTCCAAGGGCCCCGTGCGTCCCGGTGTGACTGTCGCCACACGCAATGACCATCCCCGGTTGGGTCAAGCCCAGTTCGGGTCCGATGACATGGACGATTCCCTGCCGGCCACTGTCGAGATCGAACAGCGGGATCCCGAACTCTTTGCAGTTTCTGAGGAGGTGGACGGTCATCTCCTCGGCCAGGACATCGCCGAAGGGGCGAAGCTGGGACGCGGTCGGCACGATGTGATCAATCGTGGCGAACGTCCTCTCCGGAAAGCGGACGGTCAGATTCGTCTCGCGAATCATCTGGAAGGCCTGCGGGCTCGTCACCTCGTGGACAAGATGTAACCCGACAAAGAGCTGCGTCTGCCCCGACGGAAGCGTCCGGACCGTATGGGTGCGCCAGACCTTGTCGAGGAGTGTTTCAGCCATAGGATTGTTTCTCCGAGACAGGACCCACGTATACCAGCACCAGGGGCAAGAGGATCCGCATCACACGCCTTCTTTCACCTCTTTTTCGGGGGGTGCATTCCGGCCTACCGCCCGGTTAATGGCGTTCAGATAGGCCTTCGCGCTAGCCTCAATCACATCCGTTGAGGTCCCCCGACCAATGATCGTCTGTCCATCGATCTCGATCGAGACCATCACCTCTCCCAGCGCATCCTTCCCCGATGTCACCGCGCGAATGCCATAGTCCTTCAGCCGCGGGTGCATCCCGGTAATCTGGTCGATGGCCTTGAAGGTCGCATCGACCGGGCCATCGCCGCAGCCTGACTCCTGGTGGATCTCGTCCTCTTTCCTCAAGCGGACCGTAGCGCTCGGGATCATATTTGTTCCACTCGCGAACTGCAGATGGTCAAGCACGTACGTTTCGGACAGGGTGAGTACCTGTTCCTCAACGATGGCCAAGAGGTCGTCGTCGAAAACTTCCTTCTTCTTGTCGCACAACTCCTTAAATCGCTGAAAAGCCTTTGACAGGTCCTCCTCACCGAGATCCACCCCCAGATCTTGGAGGCGCTTCTTCAAGGCGTGCCGTCCCGAATGCTTCCCTAGGACAAGACGGCTCTGGGGGACCCCCACCGATTCCGGGGTCATGATCTCGTAGGTCAAGGCGTGAGACAGCATCCCGTGTTGGTGGATTCCCGCTTCGTGGGCAAAGGCATTGGCGCCGACGATTGCCTTATTCGGCTGGACTGGAATGCCGGTGATGGTCGTGAGCAGCTTCGAGGTCTTGTAGATCTCCTCGGTCTTGACTCCCGTTTCGGCATCCACGATGTCTTTGCGGGTCCTGATGGCCATAACGATCTCTTCAAGGGAGGCATTTCCAGCGCGCTCGCCAATGCCGTTGATGGTGCACTCGATCTGCCGGGCTCCCTCCCTTACTCCTGCCAAGGAGTTGGCGACGGCCAGACCCAAGTCGTTGTGGGTGTGGACGCTCACGACCACCTTGTCGATGTTGGGAACTCGATTCATGAGATCCCGCATCCGCTCGCCGTACTCCCAAGGAATCACATATCCCACCGTGTCGGGGATATTGATCGTCGTGGCCCCCGCCTGGATGGCTGCCCCCACCACCTGGCACAGGAAGTCCTGATCGGTGCGGCAGGCATCTTCACAGGAAAACTCGACGTCGTCTGTATACCCTCGGGCCCTCTTTACGGCCCGGACGGCCGATTCAAGTACCTCCTCACGGCTCATCTTCAGTTTATACCGCATGTGAATATCGGACGTGGCAATGAACGTGTGGATTCGAGGACGCTCCGCATGCTGGAGTGCCTCCCAGGCCCGATCGATGTCCTGATCCCGAGTCCGGCACAGGCCAGCAATGGTCACTCCGTCTCGGATGTTTTGGGATATGACCTTGACCGCCTCGAAATCACCCGGCGAGGCAATCGGGAAACCCGCCTCGATAATATCGACCCGAAGGCGGGCAATCTGTCGCGCCAGCTCCAGCTTTTCCCGGGTATTCATGCTGTAGCCAGGAGACTGCTCTCCGTCGCGTAACGTCGTGTCGAAAATCAAAATCCGTGTGGCCATCCCTCTCTCCTCTTCACGTGCACGGCCTCGCCGTGCGGATACAATTATCGTGAAATCTATCTAACGAATGTATCATGACCCACAACCGATGTGGTCGCACGCCGGGGGAACCCTCCCTCACGGGGAACGGGGCTCCCCCGGCGTAAGCTCGAGCTCTTCGCCCAGATCAAGCGGGATGCGCTTGCGCCGGAAGGGGAGGTATCGAAGGAAACCAGAGAGGGCATAGAGGAAGAAGAATCCAAAGAGCAAGAGACTCGGTTCCGAGGCGATAATCAACATGGCCAGGATAAGGCTGATGAGGATCGTGAAGGGATGCCGCCGGGCGATGTCGATCTCCTTCAGAGAGCGGTAGCGGATCTTGCTCACCATCAGAAAGGCGGTGACTGTCATCAAAACCACCATCAGTGCCGAGGTAACCTCCGGCGAAAGCACCTGATACTCGAAGATCTCTAGCGACGGAGACTCACCCAAAAAGAGGACGCACGAGGCAACGATACCTGCTGCCGCCGGGATGGGAAGCCCCACAAAGTAGCGCTTGTCGAGCTTCTTGGTTTGAATGTTAAATCGGGCTAAGCGGAGCGCTCCGCAGGCAGCAAACAGAAACGCGGCCAGCCAGCCGATGCGCCCAAAGGGCTTCATGGCGAAGGCATAGGCGAGCATTCCCGGGGCGACCCCAAAGGAAATCAGATCGGCTAACGAATCCAACTCCACCCCGAAATCACTCGTGGCCTTCGCGATCCGCGCCACTGCTCCATCCAGAAAATCTATCACTAAGGCAATGAGGATGGCCACCGCCGCCTTGGAATAGTCGTACTTATAGATAGCGATAATGGCGTAGAATCCGCAGAAAAGATTCCCGATGCTCAGCATGCTCGGCAGGATGTACACGCCACGGCGAAGTTCCCGCTTCATGAGACGACCCCGATGATGCTCTCCCCACCTTTCATCTGATCTCCGATCTGCACCTTTGGATGGACCCCTTCAGGCAAAAGAAGATCAACCCGAGAGCCAAAACGAATCATGCCAATCCGTTCTCCAGCCTGAACCTCTTGTCCGGGGCGAATCCAGGTGACAATCTGTCGGGCCAATATCCCGGCGACCTGTCGAACAAAAATGTCACCGGAACCTCCCTTCAGGTGAATCAGGGTTTGAGCGTTCCCCTGAGAGGCTTCTGCCTTCCAAGCCACCCGAAACCCCCCACGCCTTGGAAGGACCTCCTCCACCCGACCGGCGCACGGAGCCCGGTTAATGTGAACGTCCAAAAGGGAGAGGAAGATGCTGACCTCGGTCCCCTTCTTTCCGTCCACCGAAGGTCCAATCCGGACCACCCGTCCATCCGCTGGGGCGAGGATGGCCCCAGCCTCAGCAGGAGGAAATCGCTCTGGGTCTCGGAAGAAGAACCCAACCCCAACGGCAAGCCCCACCAGGAAAAGGCCGCCCGCGCTGAGGCCCACGGCCCAGAGAAGAAGGGCGCCTCCCAGGAGGGGGAGGATAAACGCCCATCCTTCCGATGCCATAGGAAACTTGCTCCCCCGTCGCTGCATAGCCAGAGGCAATAGTTCCCGAGACTCCTTGTATACCACTCCGACCCCCCTATTTCAAAGTCAAGTCGTCAGGAGGCCTTCCCTCCGTCCCCACTCAGCAGTCGCCCGACGAGTTTGGGAAGATGACCGAGGGCTTGATCGAGCCTCGAGGGGTCCTTTCCTCCGGCTTCGGCCAAGTCGGCCCGGCCTCCCCCGTCACCTCCAGTCATCCGTGCGAGTTCCCGTACGAGCTGCCCGGCATGCACTTTCGGTGCGATGTCCGGGGTCCCCCCGGCGACCCAACTCACCCGGTTATCGACCACAGTTCCAAGGACGACGAGTCCCGAGCCGAGCTTTGTCCGAATCCGGTCGACCAGGTCTCGAAGTCCCTTCTGATCTAAATGTTCGACCCGCGCCCGGACTACCCGGAGCCCCTCAATAGTTTCGACGCGCTTGAGCAGGTCTTCAATCAGGCTGGACGCCAGACGACTCCGAAGTCGCTGAATTTCCTGTTCCAGCTCTCCCTCACGCCGGCTCAGCCTCTCGACTTTCTCCGGGACGTCGAGCGGCCGGGCCTTGAGCGCGTCAGCCGATTTCTGAAGGGCCGCCTCTTCCCTGAGCAGGTAGTCGTAGGCCCCGGGACCGGTATACGCCTCAATGCGGCGAATGCCCGCAGCGACTCCCCCTTCGCTCGCGATCTTGAAGAGCCCGATCTCGCCGATGGCCTTTACATGCGTCCCTCCGCAGAGCTCCAGGCCAAAGTCGGGGATCACCACCGTCCGAACCCGATCGGCGTATTTATCGGCAAAAAAGGCCTTAGCCCCTCGAGAGAGCGCCTCCTCGTAGGGGACCCCATCCTCGATCGCCACTGGGAGGTTCCGCCACAGCTGCTCGTTCACCATTCGTTCGATGCGGGCGATCTCGGCAGCCGTCGTTGGTCCAAAGTGGCGAAAGTCGAACCGGAGCCGGTCCGGAGCGACCAACGAACCCTCCTGTCGAACGTGATCTCCTAGAACTCGGTGAAGGGCTTCATGAACCAGGTGAGTTGCGGTGTGGTTTTTTACAATCAGTGCTCGCCGCTCTGTATCAATCGCTGCGCGTAAACGGTCCCCTTTCCGAATCGTCCCCTGCACGACGCGGACATGGTGAACCACCAGGCCAGGGAGGGGGCGCTGGACATTCAAAACTTCAGCCACGCCACGCGGTCCCTCGAGGATGCCCACGTCTGCGACCTGCCCTCCGGCCTCCGCGTAGAACGGTGTCCGATCCAGGACCGCCTCGACCTCGTCTCCCGACCCCGCAGCTTCGATGGGTTGGCCGTCTTTGGTCAGGGCAACGACTGCCGCCTCTACGTGCAGATGTTCATATCCTTCGAAAGTCGTTGGGTGGTCTGTTGCCAATTCTCGAAAGAGATCAGGCAGCTTTTCCATGTCTAATCTGAACATAGCAGCAGAGCTAGCCTTTGCCAGGACTCGCTGCCCTTGCAACTTCCTTTCGAAGGTGTCCCAATCAAGCATATCAACCGTCATGCCGTGTTCCTGAGCAAATTCCTCTATGAGGTCCCGCGGGAGACCATATGTGTCATACAGTTTAAACAATTGATCTCCTGGGATAGTCTGAGCGACCGAGGGTTTGGCTTTCGCTTCAGCGATGGCATCTTCGAGTCGCGGGATGGCCATGCGCAGGGTATGCCCAAAGCGTCCTTCTTCGGCGAGCACCTCGCGGGCCACCCGGTCCCGACTTCGCTGAAGTTCCGGATACTGTCCTTTCATGAGATCGGCCACCCGTCCCGTGACCCGAGCCAGGAACGGCCCCTCAAGGCCCAGGAGTTTCCCGTGCCGCAGGCCCCGGCGGATAATCCGCCTCAGGACGTAGCCCCGCCACTCATTGCTGGGCACGATTCCGTCGCTGACCAGGAAGGTGGCCGCCCGCGCATGGTCGGCGATCACCCGCATCGAGACATCGTCCCGTTCCCTTACCCCGTAAGTGCGTTCGGTCAGCTCCTCCACCGCGGCGATAAGGGGGCGCAAGAGGTCGGTGTCAAAGTTGCTATGCACGCCTTGGACGACGGCGGTGATCCGCTCCAGCCCCGCCCCGGTGTCAATACTCGGTTTCGGCAACGGGGTGAGCGCTCCACTCGCCTCTCGATTGAATTGCATAAAGACCAAGTTCCAGAGTTCCAGGTATCGATCGCAGTCACACTCGATATCGCAGGTGGAGCGCCCGCATCCCACCTCCGGTCCCTGGTCGATCACGATCTCGGAGCAGGGGCCGCAGGGGCCGGTGTCTCCCATGGCCCAAAAGTTGTCCTTTTCCCCCAAGCGGACGATTCGATCTGCGGGAAGTCCCGCGATCTTCTGCCAAAGCTGAAATGCCTCGTCATCGTCCCTGTAGATCGTCGCCCACAGCTTCTCAGGGGGCAGGCCGAGATTGACCGTCATCCACTCCCAGGCGTAGGAGATGGCGGCCTCCTTGAAGTAGTCGCCAAACGAGAAGTTGCCCAGCATCTCGAAAAACGTGTGATGTCGAGCCGTCCTCCCGACATTTTCGAGATCATTATGCTTCCCACCCGCCCGGACGCACTTCTGGGACGAGGTCGCCCGCACGTAGTCACGCTTGTCCCCCCCAAGGAAGCAGTCCTTGAACTGAACCATTCCAGCATTGGTAAAGAGAAGCGTGGGATCCGCCTTGGGAATCAAGGACGAACTTGGGACGACGGCATGCCCCCGCGAGGCAAAGTAGTCTAGAAAGGCTTGCCGGACTTCCGCTCCACTCAGTTTTCGCATCGCCTGCCCCCTTGATGGGCAGAAAAATCAGAGAAATTCATGTTAGGCCATAGGGACCGCGTTGTCAAGAAAGTGCTTAATCTGAGCAGGGAGAGGTGATCAATCCTCGAGGAAATTGTGAGGAGAGGGCAACTAGTGGGCCGTCAGCGCTCAGAAACTGGCAGTCAGCAGGCGGCGGTCAACCGTCGGCACAGGGCCTAAAGCCTTCAGAGGTCGAAAGACCCGAATACTCCCTGCGGAGCTGCGGTTTGCTGGCAGCTGATAACGGTTCCGGAGGTGCGCTGGAGGGACACTACGGCTCGCGATTCACCAGAGGGGTGACGACCCGTTCGACCGTTTCCGGGGAAAATCCCTGCCGCAAGAGATAAGCAGTAAGACGACGCAGGGCCACCGGAGTTGAAAGGTGACGCAGGGATTGGAGACGCTTTGCCGCTCCTGCCCGCGCAACTTCTTCCTCGTCGATCTCCTTAAATAATTCCCGGATGGTGGCCTCGGTGATCTCTTCGGCCACTCCCTTGTGGCGCAGGTCTTCTTTCAACCGGCGGGGACCCACGTGGTGGTTGAGGACCCGAGTCCTAGCTCGCTCTGACGCGAAGGCCCAATCGTCCATAAGTCCACGTCTTGTGAGATCCTGAACAACACGGGCGACTACCTTGGCGGCGAAACCTCGGCGCCGGAGGCGCTCGACGAGCTCCTGTCCACTCCAAGCCCGAAAAGACAACAGACGGAGGGCAGCTTGTATGGCGGTTTGGCACTCAGCGGATAACGTCGCGGGCATGGGGGCTTATCCGGTCAGCCTCTCCAAGCCCGAAACCTTGGAGTGCTCTTCCGAGTCCTTCAACCCTTGCTGGTCCCAAGTAGGTTCGATTCCCCGAGCCCTGAGCGCAAAATCGTCTGGGTTGGATGCCCAGAGGAGCGCCTCCTCAAAGGTAATGAGGCCACGCTTGTAAAGGATCATCAGGGACTGGTCAAAGGTCTGCATGCCGTACTGACTGTGGCCGGCGGCAATGAAGTCGGGGATCTTCCGAGTCCTGTCCGAATCAACGATACACTCCCGCATGGTAGCCGTTGCCACCATGATCTCGACAGCCGGGACGCGTCCTCGGCCATCGGCACGCGGGATGAGACGCATAGAGATGATGCCTTTGAGCAGCGAAGCAAGCTGGAGGCGCACCTGCCGCTGCTGATAGGGGGGGAACACCGAGATGATCCGGTTAATCGTTTCCGTGGCATCAACCGTGTGAAGGGTGCTCAGGACTAGATGCCCCGTCTCCGCCGCCAGGATAGCCGTGGAGATGGTCTCGTAGTCCCGCATCTCTCCGACGAGGATGACATCGGGGTCTTGCCGCAGGGCACTTCGAAGCGCCTCAGCAAAGGAATCGGTGTCGGTTCCTACCTCCCGTTGATTGACGAGGCACTTCTTGTCCCGAACCAGGTACTCAATGGGATCCTCGATGGTGATAATATGTGCCGTCCGGTGCACGTTCATATGCTCGACCATGGTCGCCAATGTGCTCGTTTTCCCGGTCCCCGTGGCGCCGGTAACCAAGATCAATCCGCGGGTCTCCATGGCGAGCTTTTCCACCACCGGGGGCAGATTCAGTTCCTCGATACTATCGATCTTCATCGGGATCACCCGCATGACCATCCCGATGGTAGAGCGCTGCTGGAAAACGTTTGCACGAAAACGGCCAAGGCCTTGCACGCTGTATGCCAGATCTATCTCATGCTTCTCCTTAAAAGTCTCCCGCTGCTCCTCATTCATCACGGAAGAGATTATCCGGAGCGCATCTTCTTGGCTGACCCTGGGCTTCTCGGTGAGGGGAATCAAACGGTTATCGACCCGAATGACCGGCGAGCTTCCCACCTTGATATGCAGGTCGGAAGCCTTTCGCTCAACGGCGATCTTTAGCAGCTCTCGAAGATCCATAGCGCCTCATCGGGGTGATATCTTCGAGGCTGATTTATGCATTTTTTGTGCCGAATGACAGGAAGGGATGTCCCCTCGCCAGATCCGAGGGACCCACGGGCAGACCCACTGCGGGGAGGTCAGGCCCCCTCACGCTTTTGCGTGCCGTTCATTCCCAGGAGGGCCCGAAGCTTTCGATCGATTTCAGCCGTAACTGCTGGGTTTTCAAGCAAAAACCGCTTCGCATTCTCCCGGCCCTGACCGATCCGCTCTCCCCCGTAGGAGTACCAGGCTCCGCTCCTTTCGATCACCTTGTGGGCCACGCCGAGGTCGAGGAGGCTCGATGTGCGGGAAATGCCTTCACCAAAGATCATGTCAAATTCGGCCTCGCGGAACGGCGGGGCAATCTTATTTTTCACCACCTTTACCCGAGTGCGAGATCCGACCACTTTATCCCCGTCCTTGATCGACGCAATCCTCCGAATATCGAGTCGGACCGAGGCGTAAAATTTGAGGGCTCGGCCCCCCGAGGTCGTCTCCGGATTCCCGAACATGACGCCGATCTTTTCCCGGAGCTGATTGATGAAGACTACGGTGGTTTTGGATTTTGAAATAGCAGCCGTCAACTTTCGAAGGGCCTGGGACATGAGGCGGGCCTGAAGTCCCATGGTCGGCTCCCCCATCTCCCCCTCGATTTCAGCCCGCGGGACCAGGGCGGCCACTGAGTCGATCACGACAACATCCAGCGCGCCACTTCGGACCAGGATCTCGGTAATGTCCAGGGCCTGCTCGCCGGTGTCCGGCTGGGAGATCAGGAGATCGTCGGTGCTGACCCCCAACGCTCGTGCATACCTCGGGTCCAGAGCATGTTCCGCGTCCACAAAAGCCGCCCCCCCACCAAGCTGTTGGGCCTCCGCGATGATATGGAGAGCCAAGGTGGTTTTACCCGAGGACTCCGGACCAAAGATCTCGATCACGCGCCCCCGAGGCACGCCACCGATGCCTAAGGCATAATCCAGTTCCAGTGAGCCTGTAGGAATCGCAGCCGTTGGCTCAATGGTCCCTGCCATCCCCAGGCGCATGATCGACCCCTTTCCATACGCCTTCTCGATCTGGGTGATGGCTAGATCCCGTGCTCGTTCTCGTTCTCGCTTATCGTCCATCTACCACCCTCCTCCATGAACTCATCTCACCTCCGTCTCTCAGCACCATGCGTGTCGCTATAACCCCAGCTTCTCTTCCAATTCGCTGAGCTTCTCCTTCAAGGAGTCCAACTCCGCCTTCAGGTTCGATGAGGTCTCCCGGGTGTCCGGCTGCGGGATAAGCGTCATATCACCCACACCTCCCACCTGTGTCCACTGCTTGATCCCTTTTTCGGCATCCCGCTGCATCGAAATCATCGCGTCCAGATTGGAAGCAAGATACTGCCGGAAAAAATCCTGGTACATCTCTCCGTACTGGATGAGCTGGTGCAGGAACGGAACCGGGAGGAGGTTCCGTCGCTTCTCCTCTTCAAGAAGGATCTGGACTAATGTGATGTTCGTCAGGTCTTCTTGGGTCTCAGCGCCCACGATCTTGACCTGGCCTCCTTGACGGATCAGTTCCGCAATCTCTTCGAGTGTAATATACCGGCTCCGATTGAGATCGTAGAGCTTGCGGTTACTGTACTTCTTAATCAGAACCCTTTCTTCCGTCACCTCTCCTCCGCCTCGGTTCTTGACGCTTGGCTGGCCGGGAACCCTTCCGGCCACCCGACGCCTCCAGGAGTTGGTCGACCTTCGCCCGGAGTGCCTCCACCTCCCCCTGTAGACGCCTCAAGCCCTCTAACACTCTCTGTATGTCCTTAGTAGATGGAAGGTTTAGCGCCTGCAGGTAGGTCTGAAGCGACTTGTCGACCTGCTCCTTGACGAGCAGAGAATTTTCGAGGCCCTTCCCCATCGCGGCGAGGAAGAGAGGACTGCGAAGCAAGGTCTCCATGGACTCCGACATCATCTTCTGCCACACAGCAAACATCTCCAGTTGTGGGCTCTTTTGCCCTGCCTTCCCCTCACTCATTACTTATTCCTCGCGCGTTGTAAAAGGTCCGACAGACTCGTCCACTGGGCTGACCATGCGAACGCCTGAGGTGATTCTGAGAGGGCTGTTGAAGGGGTATTCACTCTGAAGGATACCAGACAGGTCGCAACGTGTCAAAGAGGAAATGCCGCTTTGCGTGAAGTCCAAGACCTTTCAGAAACCACTTCAAAGATGGGCAACGTCTTCAAGAAGCGCCTGAGCCTTCCTTCGAGGATCGGCGGGATCGAACACGCCAAAAAAAGAAGGGAGGCTTATCCTCCCTACATTTTCTTGATCCTCAGATTACAGCTCGGATCGAAACTTGATGGCCCCACACTTCTCACAACGCAGTGCGGTCCTGCCCCGGCCGGTTTCCCCAAAGTACTGGACCCACGTCATGCGGGTCCCGTCAGCCGAGCAGGGATACACCCGAGTGTTTCCATTCTTTACCGCCCGGGAGGCCAATTTAGCCAGCTTCTTCTCTCCCTTGGCCATAAGTCATCTCACCTCCTTCCTGGCTCAAGACACAAGGGCCGAAAATAAGGAGTTGCCCAACGAATGTCAAGAAGTATTTTGTCCACGTAGCAAGTTCTGGGCCACGTCGTCGCTGAAGGGTTTGCTGACCGAGCGGAGGGGGTGTCTGCACGAGGGTACATCGACCAAGGGAACGCAGGAAGCAGGCAATTTTCACAGAGGGGAAGCTTCAGGAGTGACGGAGGGAACGGGCAACTGCTTCGAGGTGGGCCGGGGTCGTTCCACAGCAGCCACCGAGGATCCCCGGATTGGAAGCCAGCAGGGCAGGGATGTGGCGAACCATAGCTTCAGGATCCAGCGGATAGACCCATTTTTTCCCTCGGCTTTCTGGCAGCCCCGCATGGGGCTGGCCAATCAGTGGAAGGGAGGTCACCTCTCGCATCTGTCGGAGGACTTCAATCACATGTTCCACATGCATGCAATTACATCCCACGACCTGGGCGGTTGTGAGTTCCCGAACCGCCTCCTGGGCGGAGGCCCCATCGAGGGTGAGCAGGCCTTCGCGCTGCTCGAAAAAGACCAGGCTGACTGCGACTGGAACGGGTGGACATTCCTGGGCCGCCTGAAGAGCCATCCGGGCCTCGGCCAGATGCGTCATGCTCTCAACCAGGATGAGATCAACGCCTCCGTGCATGAGGTACGAAAGCTGCTCTTCAAATGCGGAACGGGTTTCCGTTGACACACTGCGATGCCTTCCGCCCTCAAAATCCCCTGTGGGGCCCACCGTGCCAGCGACAAGATGCCCGGCGGTGCATCCCTCCCGCGCAAGCCGGACCGCAGTTAAGTTGATTGCAGCGGTTTGCCCGCTAAGACCCCTTTCTGTGAGCCGAAGCGGGTTGGCCCCAAACGTGTTGGTCTGAACGAGATCGCATCCGACAGCCAGATAGGCCTCGTGGACCTCCTGAACCGCCTTTGGCCGGGTCAGATTCCAAAGATCAGGCGGCTCACCTGGCCCGAGACCCTTGGCCTGAAGCATTGTCCCGGTTGCCCCGTCGGCCAACAGAAGCCCTTTGGGGAACCGTTCACGAACCCAGTTGTGCTCTCCGGAGGTTTCATGTGTATCAGGAGGGGGGTGAGTCGGTTGGCTCATTGTTCATCCGGAGGGTCGGCCGATAATAATTCGAGCCGGATCGATCTCCTCTCGGAGGATCGCCAGTTCTTCCGGCGTCGGTGGGTCAAGCATTTCCACCTTCTGTGTAATTATTGGCTCAAAACCCATGCCATCAATCACCTGATGCACCGATCGTCCCCCCAACGCACCAAGCAGGATCATTCGCTTTGACTCCTCTTCAAAGCCAAAGAGGGCTTGTGAGGTCACGACCCGGAAGGGCCCGGTCCTCCGGGGAAGGCCGGCCCCCTCGCGTGCCCCTGGGCCTGTCAGGTACCCCGGGGACGTCATGAAATCGAGTCGCTCAACGAAGCGACGCGGTTCATGCTTTAAAACGACAATCGTCTTCCAGCAGAGGGAGGCGACTTCGTTCCCCCCTCCGCTGCCAGGAAACCGTCGCTGAGGCCTTTCGTACGTCCCCCCTAAGAGCGTGGAATTGACATTACCGTATGGGTCCACCTGAAGGGCACCGATCATCCCGTAGTCGAGATATCCGGTGGCAGCATAAGAGAAGGCCCAGTTCATGGTAGTCCATTGCAGCGAACGGTACACGTTGGAAGCCCCCCCCATTGTGCCTCGGACAAAGGGAGTCAGAGACCGGGGGCCTATCGCGCCAAACTCGAAGACCTGAATTAGATGTGGAGTGTAAAGCCTCTCGGCCAGGAGGGCGACCACCTGGGGAATGCCCCAGCCGACAAAGACCGTCTTTCGATCCTCCAGCAGGCGGGCGGCGAGGCAGATCATAAATTCCGTATCGGTGAATCCGAAATCGCTATTCATGGAATCCCTGAACGATTCTCTGTAACTGCTCTTTCTTGCTACTGATATCCTTCTTTAATCAAGGCTCGTCGTGTCACATCCGCCAGCCGGTTCGATCCTACCTCCTGTTGCATAAACTCGGCGTGGTCCCTCACGTTGTAGACGAAGGGCTCAAGATACCCTTGGACGTGCTCCTCAGTCTCGATCGCGTTCAATCGCTGGATATGCTCAAGGTCCAGCTCATACCTCCCCGGGACCCCTCCCGGGTATGCCCCAAAAGGGAGGTGCACCACGGCGCTCACGAGGAAGTGCGGAATCGTCGTCTTTGCCGGGTCTTTCCGAAACTCTAAGGAGTCAATAATCTCTTCGGCCGAGACAATGACCTTTTTCGCGGCCATAGCCCCCTCCAGGGCAAAAAGGTTGGTTCCAAAGATACGGGCATTGCCGTACACGTCCGCCTGGTGAACATGGACGAGGAAGACATCCGGATTGAGCGCCGGAACCAAACAGACGGAATCACCCGTGAAGGGATCCTCCACCACCTTCGCTCCTGATCGGAGGAACGTATCCGTCCCCAAGAGGCTCCGCGTGGGCATGAAGGGAACGCCTCTGGCCCCGGCCAGCATGCGAAAGGCCAAAGCCCCATTGGTCCACTCAAAAACCTGTACCCTCCCTTCCACCACGGCCCGTCCGATGTAATTGCCGTATCCCAAAAACCCCACATCGATCCGGTCAGCACATCCGGCCCCCACCAGCAAAGTGGTTTCATGCAGCGTAAACTCGGCACAGATCCAGAGGTTTCTCTTATGTTGTCGGATGATTTCTCGGACCAAGGCCTGGGGACCCCGAGTCAAGGAAGAAAAATCGTAGGCAACATAGTCCCCGTCTTCGACAAAGCAGGAGACGGCCTCGTGTTCCGTCATCAGCTTCTCCCCCGGTTCCCGACTCTTATGGATGCGTACCCAGTCGCGAAAATCGTCAGGGTGGATCCAGTGGAATAAGCTCGCCCCTGAAGCGAGGACCTTCATCGGCACACCTCTCCGCGGTCACTAGGAGGTTTGCTATGGCCTCGATACGTCTTAGCAGAAGTCAAATGAAAGGAGCGACCGGGGTGGACGTCCCTCCCGATGGGCAAGGGTCAGAAACCCGCCTTTTCGAGGAACTCATCCACGGCCGAATACGGGTCGAGGTCCCGGTGGGCAATCCGTTCGATCGTTTGTTCGAGGATTCCGTTGGCGGCAGCCCGTTCGAGTAGGCGGCGAGTTACCCGCTCTTGGAGCAGCTCGAGGAAGAGAGCATGACTCCGCTCTCGCTGTCGCTCTTGGCGAACGCCCGCTTGGTCCAAATGGGCCTGATGGGCAAGGATTCCCTGGGCCAGTTCGACGATTCCCTCCTCCTCGATCGCTACGGTCTTAAAAATGGGAGGGCTCCAATCCGACCGTCCCGGACCGAGAGCCATCATGGCTTTCAGCTCGGCGACGGTTTTGTCCGCGCCTTCGCGGTCGGCTTTGTTGACCACAAAGATATCGGCAATTTCGAGGATCCCAGCCTTGATGGCTTGAATGTCATCCCCGAGGCCAGGGACGGTCACGACAATCGAGGTATGCGCCGTTTTGACCACCTCCACCTCATCCTGCCCTACGCCCACCGTCTCAATAAAGATAACTTCCTTCCCCGCTGCATCCAGCACGTTCACGACATCGTTGGTGGCCTTGGCCAGGCCCCCAAGGTGCCCTCGCGTGGCCATGCTCCGGATGAAGACCCCCCCATCGAGACTATGGCGCTGCATCCGAATACGATCGGCCAAAATAGCCCCTCCTGTGAAGGGGCTCGTGGGATCGACGGCGACGATCCCTATCGTCCTCCCGTGCCGGCGGAACTCCTGCGTGAGTTGATCGGTAAGGGTACTCTTGCCCGAGCCAGGCGGACCGGTGATCCCGACGATGAACGCTTGCCCTGTGAATGGATAGAGTCCCTTCAGAGCGGATGTCGCCTCCGGGAAACCATTTTCGATGAGAGAGATCAGGCGGGCCATCGCCCGGACATCTCCCGCCCGGACTCTATCGCTAATTTCCACCAGTCATCCCCATATTAGCATCCATTGCCGACGCACAGACAACGCACCACCGCCGAAATTATGCAAGACACTTAGCATAGGGGAGAAAACCTGTCGAGGAGAAATTTACATCCCTCTCGTAGAAAACTCATTTTGTGAAGAGGTTAAACAACAATAGGTCATAAACTACTTTAAATATACTACAAGAACACTTTAGCAAGGTGAGAACGCAGAGCAAGCGAGGAATCAGGGTACCGCGGTGCCGAGAGTTTTACTTTCGGTCTCGTCCCGCTCGATTGCGAACGAAATCGATAGCAACTGAAGTCGGGGTTCCCGGGGTAAAGATTTCAGCAATCCCTGCCTCCCGTAATTTGGGAATGTCCTCGTCAGGAATCGTTCCGCCACCAAAAACCAGCACATCATCCGCTCCGCGCTCACGGAGCAGCTGGACGATTCGAGGAAACAGGTACATGTGGGCCCCCGAGAGGCACGAGACGCCGACGGCGTCCACGTCCTCCTGGATTGCAGCGCTTACGATCATTTCCGGAGTCTGACGAAGCCCCGTGTAAATCACTTCGAACCCTGCGTCCCGGAAGGCACGGGCGATCACCTTGGCTCCCCGGTCATGGCCGTCGAGCCCAGGCTTGGCAACCAAGACGCGAATCTTCCGTTCTTCAACCATCACCCCATTTACCCCCTGTGTACTTCGCCACGTGCCACGGCACCCAAAATACTGAGAGGTATCCATTCGTAAGCTATAGACATCGCATGTTTCACTACTTCTAGACCCTCACAGATACAATTATCCTTATTTTAAACCGTATTTCCCCTGGAGAGTCAACGGCGAATCAGAGGATAGCCGGCTCGACGTACTCCCCCCACGCTTCTCGCAAGACCCCCATGATTTCTCCTAAGGTCACATACGCCCGAACCGCATCCAAGATTTTCGGCATAAGGAGGTCTCGAGCCCAAGGATCCTTCCCCTGCGCCGCCCTTCGGATGGCATCCAGGGTGTGGTCGACCGGGTAGCTGTCGCGACGTTTTTTGAGTTGGTGAATCTTTTCCATTTGTTGGTGGGCAGCCTTGTCCGGGTCGATCTGAAGTAGGGGGATCGGTTCCTCCACCTCGGCGACACACCGGTTTACCCCAACAACCACCTGTTCTCCTCTCTCAACCGCCTGCTGGTAGCGATAGGAGGCGTCGGCGATCTCCTGTTGTGGGAAGCCTTTCTCAATCGCCTGAACCATGCCCCCCAGATCATCGATCTTTTGGAGATAGGTCCAGGCCTCCTCCTCTATCTCCCTCGTCAGGGTCTCAACAAAATAGGACCCCCCCACGGGGTCGATGGTGTGGGTTACCCCGGTCTCGTGGGCGATGATCTGTTGGGTCCGCAAAGCGATCGTGGCTGCCTTCTCCGTCGGAAGCGCCCGCGTTTCGTCCATGGCATTCGTGTGGAGAGACTGGGCCCCACCGAGAACTGCCGCCAGGGCCTGAATGGCGACCCGGACGACATTGTTATACGGTTGTTGGGCGGTCAGGGCACATCCCGCCGTCTGGGCATGTGTCCGGAGCAGCCAGGATCGCGGGTCCTTGGCACCATACCGCTCTCGCATCAGTTTCGCCCACATGCGTCTTGCAGCTCGAAACTTTGCGATCTCCTCAAAGAAATCATTGTGGACGTTAAAGAAAAAGGATAACCGAGGAGCAAAAGCATCTGGATCAAGCCCTGCCTTCATGGTCGCCTCGACATACGCCATACCGTCGGCCAAGGTAAAAGCCAGCTCCTGGATCGCGGTGGAACCTGCCTCGCGGATATGATAACCACTAATACTGACCGGATGCCACGTAGGGAGACACTGGGCTCCGAAGAGGATAGTATCCACCATGAGGCGCATGGAGGGCTCGAGGGGGAAAACGTACTCCTTTTGCGCGATGAATTCCTTGAGGATGTCATTCTGGATCGTGCCGCCGATGCGGTCATAGGGTACCCCTTGTTTCTCGCAGACCGCAAGATACATCGCCCACAGAACCGCCGCAGGAGAGTTGATGGTCATCGAGGTGGTGACGTCTCCGAGCGGGATACGGTCGAAGAGGGTTTCCATATCTGCCAAAGAGTCAATTGCCACCCCGCATTTGCCCACTTCTCCTCGCGACATCGGATGGTCCGAGTCGTACCCCATGAGCGTCGGTAAATCAAAGGCAACCGATAGACCTGTCTGCCCCTGTTCCAAAAGATACCTGAAGCGCCGATTTGTCTCTTCGGGGGTCCCATGACCGGCAAACATGCGCATAGTCCAGATTTTGCCCCGGTACATGGTGGGATAGACTCCTCGCGTAAAGGGATACAAGCCTGGGAAACCCAGATCCTGGGTATAGTCGAAGTCGGAGAGATCGCGAGGTGTATAGAGCCTTCGAATGGGATGCCAGGAGACCGTGTTGAACTGCCGTGCCCTCTCGGGCAACTTTTCTAGTGTGGGACGAAGGGTCTGCTCCTCCCACGTCTCTTCGGCGGATTCGATCCGCCTTTCTTCATTTTCGTCGAAGGGCATCTTCGGGGCTCCGCCGGACCAAACAAAGGGATAGACCCTGAGTTGCTCCGGACGATCAGATCATTGGTCAACGCGCTTCAGGGCACCATCGGGGGCCGGGCCCGGGAATAGTTCGGGATGTATGAGATGGGCCAGGATCTCTAGTCCGTCCACCAGCCGAGGTCCCGATCGATTATAATAGGCGTGACCGTTTACGGCAAAGACCTTTTCCCTCTGGACTGCCGACAGGCCATCCCACCCCGCGAGCCTGGTCAAGAGGTGGATCTCGTCAAGGACTCGATCCACCGCAAAGCCACAGGGCATCAGTATAAGGATCTCCGGTGCGCACAAGACCACCTGCTCCCACTCAACGCGTCGGGAGGGAGATCCCAGATTCCCCAGGGGCTCTATCCCCCCCGCCAGACCCACCATCTCTGGGATCCAGTGTCCGGATGCCATCAGCGGGTCCAGCCACTCGAGGCACACGACCTTCGGTGGTTGTGTGTCCGTTGCCGTCCGTTCTGCGACGATTTCGATCCTCTCTTTGAGCGATGTCACCGCCGCTTCCGCCTCCCTGAGACGTCCTGTGGCCTCGCCCACCCGCTCGACATCCTTCAACACATCCCCCAGGCGCTGGGGATCCAAGGAAAGAACCTCTGGTTTTCGTGGAAGCTTTGTCACCACCTGCAGGACATCCTGGTACGGGGGGGCACAGACATCGCAGAGCTCTTGGGTCAGGATCAGATCGGGATCGGCAGCCTTCAGGGCCTCGAGATCCAAGTGATAGATCCCTTCCCCCTCTGCATAGGTAGTCCGGACCTGCGCATCGATCTCATAGCTCGTCAGCTCGGAACTATCGAAAGCGGGCCTGATGATCTTTCGCTTGCCCAGGGCCGCGGGCGGATAGTCACACTCATGGCTCACCCCGGTGAGCTGATCCCCTAGTCCCAATAGGTACACGATCTCTGTTGCACTGGGCAACAAGGAAACGATCCGCATACCCACCTCCGGTGGGAGTTCACTGTTCACAGATGAAAAAGAACGCTTACCTGTCAGAACCGTCCTTTCTGTGAACCGAGAACCGTGATCTGTCAAAGGGCACGGGCCACCAGCTCAGCTAAATCCAAAGCCTTTACCGACTGGCTCTTCCCGCGCACGGTGATTCCGTCGGTCATCATCGTGAGGCAGAAGGGGCAAGCAGTGGCCACGACCGCCGCTTCGGTCTTTAAGAACTCATCCGTTCTTTCGAGATTCATTCGCTTGCCGATCCGCTCCTCCATCCACATGAGTCCGCCGCCCGCACCACAGCAGAACGCTTTCTCACGACATCGGGGCATCTCCACCTGTCGGAAACCCGGAAAGTGATTAATAATCGATCGGGGATCATCGTAGATCCCATTATGTCGCCCGAGATAGCACGGATCATGAAAGCTCACGGTCCCGCTAAACCGTTTCCGAAGGCTCAAACGTCCGTCGCGCAGGAGTTCGGCAATCAACTGGCTATGATGAGTGACCTCGAAGTCCCCGCCGAACTGGGGATACTCGTGTTTCATCGTGTTGAAACAGTGAGGGCAGGTTGTTAAAATTTTCTTCACCCGGTACCGATTCAACGTCGCGATATTCTCTTGCGCGAGAAGTTGGAAAAGGTACTCGTTTCCAATTCGCCTGGCCGGATCTCCGGTGCAGCGCTCTTCCGGGCCCAGGA
Organism: Candidatus Methylomirabilota bacterium; assembly: GCA_019456075.1. Taxonomy (GTDB): domain Bacteria; phylum Methylomirabilota; class Methylomirabilia; order Methylomirabilales; family CSP1-5; genus CSP1-5. The sequence goes on along the minus strand of VRUN01000002.1, from coordinate 19,724 downwards.
TCGCGAACTCCACCCCCGCCTCTTCTAGGACCTGTACCATGGCCCGCGTGACCTGCTGCCCCCGCTCATCAAAGGCACCAGCACACCCCACCCAGTACAGCAGATCGATTTCTTGCAGCTTACTCGCTTCCGCAATCCGAAGATCTTTAGCCCAGTCGGTTCGGCCGGCGCTCACCCCTTTATACGGGTGCCCACGTGTCTCTAGATTCCTGAGCGTCTCCTGTAGCTGCTCTGGAAACGTCGCCTCTTCCATCACCAGGTGGCGGCGCATGTCAATGATCTTGGGAATGGGCTCGATCAAGACCGGACAGGCTTCATGACACGCCCCACACGTCGTACAGGCCCAGAGGACATCTTCGGTGATTACCTCCCGAACCATTCGCCGCGCCTCCTCTCCGCGGTGGACTTTGGTCAAATGGTCCCGAAGATCGAGAATGACCCCCTTCGGTGTAAGCGGTTTCCCCGTCGTCCAGGCAGGACAGACGTCCTGACACCGTCCACACTCGGTGCACGCGTACAGATCCAAGAGCGCTTTCCGGGAGAAATCCCGAATCGTCGATGCGCCGAGTTGCTCCTCTTCGATCGCCAAGGGGTTTAGCACGCCTGACGGTTGCAGGTTTTGGAGAACGATGTTGACAGGGGCCGACAGGAGATGGAACACGCCCGTATACGGAATGGCAGCGATAAAGGCAAAGGAAAGTACAGCATGTGCCCACCAGAGCACCTGATGAAAAGCCTCGGCATACTCTACCCCGACTCCGCGGAACAGGAGCGCCGTAAGCCAACCGCCGGGCGACCAGGATCCCCACGGATCGGCAGTCGCCCCAATCCGCAGTCCCTCGACGAGGAAGCCGGTCAGGAGAACAGCCAAGAAAAGGAAAAGGAGCCAACCAAAACCATTAAACTCCCGGGGCTCCACGAGACGGGGCGGAGGACGAACGTACCGCCGCGTGATCGCCATCACCGTTCCCAGGACGGCCGCCACACCAAACAGGTCTACAGTCAAGGACATAAAGTAGAGATAGAACGGGCCCTCAAGCACCGGAAGGCCAAAGTAATCTTGAAGCGCAACGAGGGTGGTGGCGACGAAAAGGATGAGAAATCCCCAGGAGAGGGTGAGGTGCATCACACCTGAATATCGCTCTGTGGCGATCCGCCGCTGCAAGAGGGCCTGGTTGGCGAGGGCCTTCAGGCGCTCTTTCAGCTGACCAAACTGCCCCCCCCTCTTGCCCAGCAAAATGGCACCCCAGACGCGATAGCAGCCGTAGAGGAAAACGGCAAGGAAGGGAAGAAACAGGACATACAGGAGCAGGTGGTTTGGAATGTTCCAGTAGATCTCTCGCGCAGGTACTTGATTCATGCCTCACCCACCCATCAACTCGCGACACTTAGCGCTCAATGGCGGGAGAATGGTCTTGTAATCCCCCACGATCCCCAGGTGAGCCACCTTGAAGATGGAGGACTCGGGATCGGTATTGATTGCCACAATGGTCTTTGCACCTGAGATTCCCGCCACATGCTGGGTGGCACCAGAAATCCCAACAGCAATGTAAAGATCGGGACTGACCGTTTTTCCGGTCTGCCCCACCTGCATCGAAGAGGGAACCCATCCGGCATCGGTGGCCGCTCGCGACGCTCCCACCGCTCCCTTGAGCACGCGGGCCAACTCCACCAGGAGGCTAAACCCATCAGGTCCTCCAAGGCCTCTCCCCCCGGAGACCACCACTCGAGCATCCTCCAGCTTGACGCCCGTAGTCTCCTCCTGCACCCGCTCGACGAGCCGCGTTCGAGCCTGTCCGGGATCGAGGGGAGCCTCCACCGGAACCTCTCTCCCGTGTCCCTCCCCCACTGATGCAGCCATGTCAAAGGTTCGCGGTTTCAAGGTCGCCACGATCGGAACGACCCGTGGAGCCATGACGGCAATGGCCTTCCCGCCGTAAGCCGGACGCATAAAGCGCGGAGCTTTTTCCGAGGCCTGTACGTCGATATCGATGACGTCCGTGACGATTCCTGCCTGCAGACGAAACGCAAGGCGAGCGGCAAGGTCTCGACCCATGGAGTCTCCGGACAGGAGCATAACTCGAGGTTCAGCCGCCTGGGCAATCTGCTCCAACGCACGCAAATGAAGATCAGCCTGATACTCTTTCAGGAGGGGATGATCCATCCGATAGACGATTTCCACCCCATAGCTGTACAGGACACCCGCATCCCCCTGACCAAGCAGGCCGGCACACACAGGTTCTTGAAGTCCCGTAGCGAGCCTATGGGCAGCGCCTAGCAGTTCAAGAGTAGAGCGGGAAGGGACCCCGTTCTCGATCTTCGCAAGCACCAAGATGCCAGCCATGGCTCAAATCACCTTACGCTCTCGGAGTCTTGCGACCAACATCGCAACTTGTTCCTCCGGCTCCCCTTCCAGAAGCTGACAGCGAGACTCTTGTGTCGGAACCGTGAGCTCTTGGACTTCAGCTCGCACGGCTGCTTTGCCGATACGTGAAGCGTCGAGATCCAGGTCGGCCCCAGACCATGTGGGAATGGATTTCCGGGAAGCCGCCATGATGTCCTTGACCTTGGGATACCTGGGGGTATTGGTCTCATCACTGAGAATGGTGAGCAGCACGGGTGGCACGACCTCCCAGAGCTCGTAGCCGTCCTCAACGACGCGATGGGCCAGAAATCCACCATTGTGCTTTTCGAGCCGGGCAATGAACGTCACACACGGGATGTGCAGCGTTTCCGCCAAGATGGGGCCCACTATCCTGTCAGCCCAATCCCCGGACTCACAGCCGCACAGGACCAAGTCCGCATGGCCGAGTTTCTCTATCCCCCGCGCCAACGCGGTGGCAACACCAAACGCATCGGACCCTTCGATGGCAGGGTCAGTGATCAAGGCGGCTTCGTCCGCCCCCATGGCCAGCCCTTTCCGCAGTGCGCTGACCGCCGAAGGCTGCCCGACGCTCAGCAGCGTGACATGGCCTCCGGTCTGCTCTTTGAGCTTCAGCGCCAGCTCAAGCGCATTCTCGTCATAGGGGCTAATGACGAGGGGATGGTTATCCGACTGCTGCCGTTTCGACTCGGCATCAATCCGGAACTGAGTGGCGGGAAGCTCCGGATCGATGATTTGCTTCAGACACACGACGATGCGCATTATGTCCCCCTCCAAAGCCTTTCAGCAAGGCACCACACCCACACCAGTGGTTTGCCTAGGGGATCTCGAAATCGTGTTATCCTCGAAAACCTGTGTGCCGAAAACAAAGATGCCGGAAAGGGAGAACAGATGTCAAGAGAGTTTCCTTCCCTTGCAAGAAGCCGAACTACCTCCCTCCGGCAATGGCAGGGACGATGGAGACTTGATCTCCCGCCTTCAGCGGGGTCGCCGTTCCTTGAAGGAACCGGATGTCCTCATCATTCACATAGACATTAATGAAGCGGCGGATGTCTTTTCCCTCGTAGAGCCGTTCTTTCAAGCCCTTGTAATGCACCTCGAGATTCTCAATGAGTTCCTGAACAGAGCTCCCTTCTCCCTGAACCTCGGCTTGCCCCTGAGTCAGGCTCCGCAGCGGTGTCGGAATCCGGACGAGGACGCTCATGGTTTCCTCCACAATTATCCCAATGACTCCTGAGGGGTGGCTGGTGACCTGGAAACGACATCGGCCCCGATATCCGGCCTCTCCGCGATAGCCTCGTCAAAGGACCTCAATGTCGGCTTGATGGAAAGGGTTGGCCCGAGGGCGTTGAAGACGACCTCCTGTGTCTTGAGTCCATTTCCGGTTATGGAAAGCACAATGCTCTCGTCCCGGGGAATAACCCCCGTCTCAATCAGCCGCTTGGCCGCAGCCACCGTAACTCCGCCCGCGGTCTCCGTAAAGATACCCTCCGTCGTGGCGAGGAGTTTCATCGCAGCAACAATTTCTTCATCGCTCGCGTCTGCGGCGTACCCTTTACTTTCTTCAACGGTCTTGAAGGCGTAGTATCCATCTGCCGGGTTGCCGATCGCGAGGGACTTGCAAATCGTGTCGGGCCGTACGGGCCGTATGGTGTCGGTCCCATTGCGAATGGCCGTCACAATGGGACTGCATCCCGCCGCTTGTGCCACATGCATCCGGGTATGACACTCTGGGATGACTTCCAACTGGTGCAACTCCTTCAGCCCCTTCCAAATTTTCGTGACGAGAGAACCACCGGCGGAGGGAACGATGATGTGTTGGGGCGCACGCCAGCCCAACTGTTCGGCAATCTCGTAGCCGAAGGTTTTCGAACCCTCTGCGTAGTAAGGCCGGATATTGATGTTCACAAAGGCCCAACCGTATTTGTCAGCCACCTCACTGCACAGGCGGTTGACTTCATCGTAGTTCCCATCGACCGCCACCAGAACCGGGCCGTAGATAAGGGTCCCAACGATCTTCCCCTGCTCCAGGTCAGCCGGGACGAAGATAAAGCTCTTGAGCCCCGCTTCTGCCGCATGGGCGGCGACCGAGTTGGCGAGGTTCCCCGTCGAAGCGCACGAGACGACTTCAAAACCAAACTCCATTGCCTTGGCCACGGCGACTGCCACGACTCGGTCCTTAAAGGAAAGGGACGGGTGGCAGACCGCGTCATTTTTGATGTAGACTTCCTTGGCCCCGAGCGCCTTTGCCAGCTGTCTCGCCCGGATCAGGGGGGTCATGCCACAATGTTTTCCTACAGGAACATCCTCCTCAATTGGAAGCAAGTCGTGATATCGCCACATGGTTGGCGGGCCAGCCTCGATCCGCTTCCGATTGACGACCTTTTGTAGACTGGAATAGTCGTAGTCAACCTCGAGCGGCCCAAAGCAGAACTCACAGACATGGAGCGGCTTCGCCGGATAGGGGCGGCCACACTCCCGACATTTCAGCCCCTTCACTTTCGCCATCGAACCCTCCTGAGCCCGATACTTATGGGTCGGACCTCGTTACGGTCCCTGCCGAACCTCCTCAACCGTGATGCCGAGACGTGTGAGGTAGGCAACGCCTTTATCCAGATCCTCCTCTTGCCCCTGAAGGTCCACAATAACCTCGCCAGTCGTATCCGTAATCCGGGCCTTTCGGATGTTGGGTACCAGGTTGTACTCCCTCGCCACCGTGTAGATCACCGGCTCCTTGATGAGGTGGGAGGGATACGTGAGAGATAACCGCCGCGTTCCCATAACTGTTCAACGCCCCAAGAAAAAACCCCTTCTCCTTATGAGAAGGGGTCTGCTTGAGTACTGCGCATTCTCCCTCCTCATCTTTCACCCCAACGTGCGAGAACAGGGTGCAGGAGTTGGCACTTTTTCCCGCCGACTTCTTCGGCGGGACCGTTGCCGCGGCTTCGTAGGGCCAGTCCCTCAGCCGCTCTTGATGAGAAGCGAAGTCCTATTCAATTAGGACGCAATAACAGCAAAAGTCTCTGATGCTGTCAAGCAAAAAGCTCACTGGACAACGTCCTGTTCTATGGGGGCTACCTGTACCCCCTGCTCTTCTAGCCATTGTATGCCACTCTGTAGCCTCTCTTCATCTCCCTCCAATTCCGCCATCAGCCACCCGAGCCCTTCGGTGTAATCAGCCCGGCGAATGTTGAACACGAGATCGAACCGCTGACATACCTGCCACAGGAGTGGCTCGTCTTTGAGCCTTCCGGGAAACGTCAGGTGCACCCGTCTTTTCGCCACTGCTGCCTCCAGCCTGCAAAGCACGGATACATTGTAGCTAAAATCTCTCATTCTCACAAGCCCAGGTGAGATTCCGGGTCCGACGTGGCAAGGGCGGTCTCGTACTCGCGCGCTCGGGTCACAATGGTCTCTCGACCGACCACCGCTTCCTCAAACCACCTGAGGCGGTGCCGAAGGTTTACCACCTCTCCGATGACGATGACGGCGGGCGAGCCCATCCCCCGCGCCTTTTCCCGAATATCCTGCAGGGTCCCTGTGACGGTTTTTTGCCGGGCGACCGTCCCCCATCGGATGACGGCGACGGGAGTTTCCGGTTCGCGCCCCTCCTCAACAAGCCTGGCCACAATCTGGGACAGCCGGCCGACTCCCATGAGAAACACTACCGTTCCCATCCGGGCGACGCCCTTCCAGTCAACCCCAGAGTCCTCCTTCGTCGGGTCCTCATGCCCGGTCACAAACACCACCGTGGAGGCAAGGCGCCGGTGCGTGAGAGGAATCCCGGCGTAGCTCGGGGCCGCGATGGCCGAGGTGACCCCCGGCACGACCTCGAAAGCAACTCCTGCCTCGGCAAATGCCTCGGCCTCCTCGCCCCCCCGGCTGAAGATGAACGGGTCCCCCCCTTTGAGACGGACGACCACATTCCCCTCGCGAGCGCGCTCGATCAAGAGGCGATTGATGTCCTCCTGGGACAACCTCTGGTCCGATCCTGGCTTCCCCACATGAACTCGTTCGGCCTCAGGCCGGCTGTACGTCAGGAGGGATTCGTTTACAAGATAATCGTAGACGACCACATCCGCCTCTTCGAGGCAGCGTTTCCCTTTCAGGGTCAAAAGGCCGGGCTCGCCCGGTCCCGCCCCGACGAGATAGACCCGTCCCAAGCGGTCCGACCGTGGACCTTCCAGATCCCCCATATTGAAAAATCCGGTCTCGCGCGTCGGACGCCGCCTTGGACTGTCACTCTTCGTTGAAGTGTTACGCGACCTCCAGAAGGGAACGCCCCAGCCGTTCCCTGCTCGGACACGGTCTCGTCCATTCTCCGCGTCTTTCACCCGATCGGCGAGTCGCCGGAGGATTTTACTTTCCGGCCGCGCCAGCCTCGAGTAGATGAGCCCGGCGGCCACACCGGTAAGGAACGCGAGCAGAAATCCACCCATTGTTCTTCCTCCTTAAAATCCTCTCCGAATCCCGTGCCCTTCCTCGCCAGCAAATATAGATGCCACAGCGCGTGCGAGGAGACGTGAAGGTGAATGGTCAGATTCGGTATTGATCAGTATTGGCCCATTGGAGGAGCACTTGCGCTACCTCTTGCCGGGTGTACTCGGCAGGAGGGAGCTCAACTCGGAGAAGCATCTCACGGACCTTGGTCCCGGACAGGCTCACCCGCTCTTCCGGGCCGTGCGGGCAGGTTTTGGTCGTAGCCATTCCTTGGCAACTTCGACAATAAAAGGCATGATCAAAAAAGAGGGGGGTTATCCCCAGCTCCTCTCTGGCAAAGTTCCGGAAGATCGTATGGGCGTCGAACGTCCCATAATAGTTCCCCACCCCGGCATGATCCCGGCCGACGATGAAATGGGTACACCCATAGTTTTTACGAATGAGGGCGTGGAAAATGGCTTCCCGAGGGCCGGCATAGCGCATGGCCGCCGGGAGGACCGACAGCATCACGCGATCTTTTGGATAGTAACCGTCCAGCAAGACCTGGTAACAACGCATTCGGGTTTCCGGCGGGATGTCGTCCTGCTTGGTTTCGCCCACGAGGGGATGGAGGAGCAGGCCATCCAGCATCTCGAGGGCACACTTTTGAATGTATTCGTGCGCCCGGTGCACCGGGTTTCGCGTTTGGAAGCCCACGACAGTCGGCCATCCTCGGTCCGTGAAGGCCTGCCGGGTCTCTTCGGGAGTCAGATGGTACGGATCATAGGCCGAATAATGGGGCCCTTCCAGCAGTCGGATCGGACCAGCTAAGAGGACCTCCCCCTGCGCGTACAGGGCCTGGACCCCAGGGTGGGCGTCTTCAGTCGTTCGGTAGACCTCGTGCGCCTCCCGCTTCTTGTCATATGAAAACTTTTCTTGCAGCTCGAGGAGCCCCCGCAATTCCCCATGTCCATCCACCAGACCAAGCTGTTCACCTACCGCCAGAGAGGCAGCCTGGCCTTCCTCTACCGCTAAGGTGACAGGGATGGACCATGGAAGGCCGCTGGCCAAGCGCATCTCGTCCACCACGCGTTCGTAATCACCCCGACCCATGAATCCTTCGAGTGGGCTCAGGGCTCCGATCCCGATCAAGTCCAGGTCCGAGAGCTGCCGCCGATTCAGGTGGATCTGCCTGAAGCCCGCGGCCTGGCGTCGCATCTCGTCCCGCTCCTCCGGCGGGACCAGCCGATTGATCAGTCTACCTCCATGCGGCGCGATCGTGCTCATCCAACCTCCTCACGAAGTAGGTCGGTGCCCCTCAACCGGTGTAACGTGAAGCCCACATTCCTTGGTTTCTGGCATCTCCCACCACCACCGTCCGGCCCGGATATCCTCCCCCGGCTTAATGGCCCGTGTACAAGGAGCACACCCGATGCTGGGAAACCCCACGTCGTGGAGAGCATTGTACGGAATGTCGTGGGCGCGGATGTAGTCCCAGACCTGTTCCCCCGACCAGTCAGCCAAAGGATTCACCTTGATGATTCCTCCATGGCTCTCGTCAGCTTCTACCTTACCAACCATACCTCGCGTCACCGCCTGTTCCCGCCGCAGCCCGGTAATCCACGCATCGAGACCATTCACAGCGCGACCAAGAGGCTCCACCTTACGAATGCCACAGCAATACTTTCGCTCCTCCACACTCCTCCGGAAGGAGTAAAATCCCCTCTCCCGTTCCAGAGCCTCCACAGCCTGCCGCTGGGGAAAATAGCTTTCGACGCTAATACCGTACTTCTCTCGGATCTGCTCCATGATCATGTACGTCTCTTCGTGGAGCCGGCCGGTATCCAGCGTAAACACCCGCACACCGGGATTCGTCTTCCACGCGATATCCAAAATCACCATCTCTTCCGCCTGGAGGCTGGTCGCCAAGGCGATACGGGGATGAAAGCGCTCGAGGACCCATCGGATTACCGTCTCTGCATCTTCCCCTTCAAAGCGGATCGCCAGTTCTTTGACCTCCACCTCATCCAGTTGACTCTTGGTCTCCATGCACATCCCCCTTTCGGCTCCGCGGGCTCTTAAAGGTGGTTTTCATCAGTTGGGCTGTTCTCGGGTTCTCTTTCAGATGCTTAATGATCAGCTCCCTGCCGATTCGTTGATGAAAATATCCCATCCCTTCGCCCGGTAATCTATTTGCACTATAGAATTCAAAGAGCACATCGCTGACCGTGCCCACCTCTTCTCGCGGGACACTCCGCAGGTACATCTCACCCGTCTCTCGATCAATCAGTGGCTCCCCTTGATGTCTCCCGTCCTCGGTCCCGCCCAATTTGAGCTGGTACCTGTCTAGACCCATTCCAACCCAGCCAATGGTCTTTGTTGCAGGGCGAAAACATTGCCGTTCACACCCGGTGACGCCGATGGACTCGGCCATCTCCCCCCATTTCTGCTCTAATTCGTCAATCAAAGAGGGTTCAAATTTTTCAGCATCCGTATACGTAAGCTGGCAGGTATCTCTTCCGACGCAGGCACCGGACAGCAGGCGAAGCCGCGAGTAGCGCCGTCCGTGTCGCATGCCGTACCCAAAACTTCTCAAGTAGGGCTCAAATTCCGACTCGACGCCTGGTGGGATATTCGTGAACAAGATATCCTGATTAGGAGTCGTCATCAGCTGAACGGGATATTTATGCATGACGTACCGGACCATGGCTTTGAGTCTTCCATTCGGGCCGTCGACGATCCGTCCGTTCTCGATAAAGGCCCCGTAGGACAGCCGTCCATCGGACGGCTGGACCATCCAACCGTGATGCAGATGCCTGTTCCCGTAATCATGATCCGGGTCGGGCATTTCAAAATCGCAGCCGCTGACCTGACGAACTTGTACTCGGAACCACTCCATTCCTTGCTTTCTTAGGACATATTTCATTCGAGCCCAGTGACGGTTTTGACGGTCACCCCACTCCTGATGCACCTGCACGATTCCATCCAGGACTTTTAATAATTCGCTCTCTGTCACGATGCAAAAGGGTTCTCCCATCGCAGAAAACGTGGGCTTCCCGTTCCTTTCTCCTTGGCTCCCCCCAATAAACACCTGGAATCGCCTGACATTGCCATCTTCCACAATCGGCGCGACGCCGATGTCATTTGTGCGGAGTTCCACACAATTATCCGGAACATACGTCCCTTTTTCCTCATCAAAGTGTGTCGCCGAAAAGCCGATCTTAAATTTTCGGTTTAACAAATTGGGACCGTACTGGAATCGCTCCTCTGGATCCCGTAAATAGTTCGGGTCTATCGCAAAGATTTCAATGAAGGCTGCGGTGGGAAGCCTGAAATATTTCCCAGCTTTTTGCGCCCAGGCATTGGCGTCATAAACTTTCGAGAAGCGAGAAACGGGGCATCCCATGACATTTCTGACGTTGTCTCCACATCCATTCACACTGTAAAATCCGGATTCAGCGACCCCCCGCACAACCTCAAGAACATGCGCTTTCTTCACCCAATGGAACTGGATGTTTTGCCTGGTGGTAATCCGCAACGACGGACTGCCCTCAGGGTTGACGGTGAACCGCTCCGATAACTCGTCAAACACCATCCATTGTTCTCGTGTGATGGGACCTCCACCAGGAATACTGATCCTGATCATGTACATCCATTCTTTTTCTTTGCCTGTCTTGGCCCGATTCCATTCAAGATAAATGCCGTGGGATTTGGCGAGCTGTTCGGACTCCCACGCAACATCGGCCACAGAAGTATCCCGGAAATCCTGAAAGAGATTTCCGCGGATTCCGTTGGAGTCAAGCTTGGCGCGCTCTAGCTTGGAAAGTTCCTCCAAGGGTGTTCTCAGATTTGGATTGATCTCTTCCATATCTCCACCAGCGTGAATTTCTTACTTTGGGCAGTCTCTGGTGACCAGCACACCCCCGATAGCTCGAAGACCCCCCACACCACGTGCGAGTAGACCTTGACTTATACTTGGAATGGTGCCTCATCCACGCTCGTCTCCTTCGGTCCCGATCTCCACCTTCCCAAGAGCCCTTTTCGGAGTCCGGGAGAGATCGCGAATCAGATAATCAATCGCGGCTCGCATCATGGGTCCCAACTTGTAGACGTCAGGCATCACATCGGCGGCGACGCCGCTTTCCTCAATAGCCCGCCGCGTCGGCGGCCCTACAGCGACGACGAGAATGTCTTCATTCAGGCATCGACGCAGGTCCCCGTCCAGGCCGTGCGCTTCCGCAAACCGGAAGAGGTTTCTGGCCGACGGAGGACTCGTAAAGGTAATGATGTGAATCTTCCTTTTTATGAGATCATCGATGAGCTGCAGGATCTTTCGGTTCTCGGGAGGTATGGATTTGAAGCCGACCGCCGCAAGGACCTCGGCCCCCCTTTCCTTGAGCTCCAGTGAGTACATGTAGGCCATCGCCTCGAAGACTTTTGCCCCGCCTCGCTCTAAGGTTTCCCGGAGAACCGTCTGCGACTCGCCATACCACAGAATGGCGACGCCCTTGCCCTGGAGGTCAAGGTTGGCCATCTCTGCAGCGATTCCCTCCGAGGTATTGTCAGATGGCACCAAGTCCACCCGAACCTCATATCTCTCCAGAACCTTCTGCGGCTTGTGACTCCGTGCAACCACAAAGATACGATTCAACACCTCGACCAGTTCGCCCTCTAATCCCAGCTTCTGAGCTGTCGATATCAAGCGATAGACACCGGGACCTGTCATGAAGACGGCATAATCAAATTCTCTTCCAACAATCTTGTGGACCAACCCTTCCGTTTGAAAGTCCGCCTCGTCTTGGACTTCAATGCCGACGGTCGGGGCCACGTATGGGACCCCACCGAGCTTCGAGATCAGCTCGGCCTGCTCCGAGGCTCTCCGGCTCCCCGTGACCGCCACCGTTAAACCCTGAAATCCCATCTGTTGCACCTCTTCTTCGGATCCCGTCCCGACGGTAGTCCCCTTACACGGCGCACTCACCGACACCCGTCTTGAGCTCGAAAGCCTTTTCCTCCCCCCATTGCATCCTTTATCCGCCCTGTCGGTGTTTCCCCATTCCCACCGACTGCTCAGAGCGAGGAACTTCCGACCTCACCATGGAATGCCGACTACGGCCACAACCCCCACGATCGCAACCACCCCCCCAATGAATTTCCGCATCGTCAGGGGTGAGAATCCATTCGAGGACCGGACCCCGAGATACACGCCCGCTCCCCCGGCGACGAGTAACGGTAAGAAAACGTCCACAGGGGGAAGCCCCGTCTGCAGGGTATACGAGCCGCTTGCGGCCAAGGCCACCAGAGACCGGGCCAAAAGCGAAGACCCAACGACGGTGTGGGCCGGAATGCCTGTCCACACTAGCAAAGCGACGCCGATCGTCCCCCACCCTGCACCGATCGCTCCGGCGAAAAAGCCGGCTATGACCCCGATCCCAAAGATCGTCGCCCGCTTCTCGCGCAATTTCATGAGCCCCTTGGCACCACTCTCAGCACTGATCCCATTCCGCCGCAAAAGCATCAGTAATCCTATGATCAGGGTCGTCGCGCCAATCAGAGCGCGAAGCGTCTGCGCTGGAAGTGCGGGACTCAGGAAACTCCCCAGGAAAGCCCCTCCTACTCCCCCAACCAAAAGTGGCAGGAGGGGGGCTAGCCGCGAATGGTCATAATGCCAATGGGTCCAGCCGCCGAACAGGCTCAGAAAAACGGAAGCCCCGAGACTCGAGCTGATCGCCGTTAACGGCTCAACCCCAACGAGAATCAGCAGCGGAACGCTCAACGCCCCCCACGCTACGGCAGACGCACCCGTGATCCAGCCCGAGATCATTCCGATGCACGCAATTACGAGCAGCGAATCCGTCATGAATTCTCCATGCGTACTCTCTTATGCCGTGGGCAGGAAGGTCTCCTGTGGGCGCCGCCCCCGGAGCTTCTCGATCAAGGCTTGCAAGGCGCCCTTAACACTCTCTCCATAGAAGGTCTCTTCCACCACCAGTTCAATGGTCCCCAAGGCGCACGTCACGGCCCGCACATACCGGAACCGATGGACTTGAACAAGGTGCTTGCCCGGCTGGAGGAAATCGAGGTTTTGTCCCACTCACACCTGCCTTACTCATGGACAACAACCCTCCTGGATGACCTCATGTCGGACTTTCGTCCCACTACGCTGCGGGCTTTGCTCTCCTCGGTGTGGAGAGGATCAGGGCTTGACCGGCCAATACTGCCCGGGTATGCTCGCACGGTAAGGAGACGTGAAAAACCATGGGCCAGACTATTAAGATTCCCTCAATCCTTCGTGGTCTCACCTCGGGGCAGGAAGCTGTCCAGGTCGAGGCCACCACTGTTGGGGAGGCACTCGCTGCCCTCAACCAGCAATATCCTGGCTTCAACGAACGCCTCCTTGACCCGCAGGGAGAATTGAACCGATTCGTCCTCATCTACATCAACCGCGAAGAAGTTACGGACCCCCAAGTGCTTGGCGCGCCGCTCAGCGAAGGAGATGAGATCGTCATTATCCCAGCCCTCGCGGGCGGTGTTATTCCCCGGTAAGAAAACCGAGGCGCTTGAGAATATCGCGCCGCACGTCATTGAACTCCGGGCTCACCCGATACCGCGGACGCGGCAGATCGACCGAAACGGTATCGATGATGTGCCCGGACCCACTTCCCATTAAAATCACACGGTCGGCCAGATAGACAGCTTCCTCTACGCTGTGCGTCACGAACAGGATGGTTTTCCGCGTACCCCACCAAATCGTCAACAACATGGCTTGCAGGTCGGACCGGGTCTGGGCGTCTACCGAGGCGAAGGGCTCATCCATTAGGAGGATGGCTGGATCATTCGCCAGGGCCCTGGCAATGCCCACCCGTTGCTTCATCCCCCCGCTCAATTCCTTTGGATACTGCTCGCTGGAATTTTCGAGCCCCACCATGCTCAGGCACTCCTGCGCCCGCGCCGTCTTCGGTCCACCCTTCACCTCAAGTCCATACTCGACGTTCTGTCGAACCGTTCGCCACGGGAAGAGGAGGTGTTCCTGAAAAACCATCCCACGGTCCGGGCCGGGCCCCGTGAGGGGCCGCCCATTGATGAGAACATCTCCCGCCGAGGGCTGCTCGAGGCCAGCCACGATCCGTAGGAGGGTGCTCTTCCCGCAGCCCGAAGAGCCAAGGATGCAGAGCAACTCGCCGTCCAAAACCTCGAGGTTGATGTCCTTCAAGGCAAGGATCTCCCTTCCCTCGACCGTGCGAAACACCTTGGAGAGTTCTCGAACTTCGAGCTTGGTTGATCGCATCGCTAACGCCAACGCAAAAGCCGGTCCTCGACTGTCCGGAAGGTATGATCAATTCCGAAGTAGACGAGGCCGATCACCGCCATATAGGCCATAACCACGTCCATCGACAGCAGGCCTGCCGCCTCAAGCATTTTGAGTCCGATGCCTTGAATCCCAAACATTTCCGCTGCGACAACAGTCATCCAACCCTGCCCGAGACTGGTCCGAATGCCGGTGAGAATCGCGGGCAGGGCTGCAGGGATCACGATACGACGGATGATCCCCCAATTCGATTGGTCGCCGAGCGTCCGCGCTACATCCACCAGACGCCAATCGATCCCTTTGACTCCCCCATACGTGCTGTAGAGCGTGATATAGAACGCCCCCAGCGAGATCAGGAAGGCCGCCGCCTGGGTCGTGATTCCAAACCAAATAATCGCAAATGGAATCCATGCCAGGGGGGGAATGGGGCGCAGCAGCGCGATGATCGGGTCGAGGACCAATTCGAGCTGCCGAGACCAGGCCATACAGAGGCCCAGAAGGACCCCAAGGCTCACCCCCCAAATGAGCCCCAGGGCATAATGCCGCAGACTGTACCCCAGCAGTCGGGGGATATTCCCATTCCCGATCTGATCGACAAACGTGGTGGCGACTGCTGTGGGAGCAGGCAGCAGGTACGGAGGGAACAAGCCGAGCCAAACCAACCCTTCCCACAGGCCGAGAAAACCCGCCACGGACGTGCACTGGACGACCGTCCGTCCCAACCGGGATATGCCCAAGACAGGGTTGCCTTTCACCTCGTGGTCTCCTCAGTACCCCTTGTATTCAGGATGGGCTTTGATCACGCGATCGTAGAACCGGAAGTCAAAGAGATCCTTCGGGTCCACCCCCTTCTTGAAGGTCCCCAGCTTCACCTGAAACCGGTTGTAGGTCATCGTCCCATCAACGATTGCATGGGGGTTGGCAACCCAGTGCAGCGCCTTCGAATCCAGCGACTCCCGGGCGACCTTGACCGGCAACGCTTCAGGCCCGATCTTTCGAGAGATAATTCCCGCCGCTTCGTCCCGCTTCTCGACCAAAATCTTCGTTGCCTTGAGGTGCATGTGGACCAGCTTCTCCACAATGTCCGGTCGCTCGTCGATGATGCTCTGTCGGACGAACAGAATCGATCCGGGCTGTCCGGGGAGAATCTGCTTGCCGTACACAACAATTCTGTAGGGAATCGGCGAATGCCGGATGATGGTGATGATCGGTTCCAAGATCATCGTGGCATCCACTTTTTGTGAAAGGACCGCCAAGCGGACCCCGGAGGCCCCCATGGAAAGGATTTCCACATCTTTCACGGGATCGACGTGGAGCTTGTCCAGCCAGTACCGAAGCATCACGTTGGGTGTGGAACCGGGAGGAAAAGTGGCGATCTTCAGTGGACGCCCTTTCGCTTTCGCGAACTGCAGAAAGGCCTTTCGGTTCGGTTCTTTTTGGTACTGATCTGCAAATGAATTCACGGCAATCACCGCCAGCTGTTCCGTCACGCCCGAAGCCACCACTTTGGCTTTAATCCCCTTCGCGACCGAGACCAGGGCGGGCCCGATGCCAAAATAGGCGACGTCTACCTGTCCCGCCGCAAAGGCCTGGACGATCGGCGGACCCGAGCTGAATCGGATTTCTTCCACCGGGACTCCGAGTTCCCGGTACCACCCTTTCTCGGCCGCAATGAACTCGTGGGCCGAGGGAAGGATGGGCATGTACCCAATGCGGATCTTATCAAGCGCCCAGCTCACCGGGACTTGCAGCAGGCCCATGACTACGAACAGAACCAGAAATACCTTCGTCAGCCTGGTAGACATCTTAGACTCCTCTCTGGTGGAAACCGACGGCCCGTATACGTCTCCTCACTCGATCAGAATTCCGAGGTCACCCCCACTATGTCTCTGCAATTCATCACTCCGTGGGCAGGAAGATCTCCTGCGGCCGACGGGGCCTTAGTTTCTCGATGAGACCCCGCACGGCCGCCTCCACATTCTCCGCGAAGACCGTGAACTCGGGCCTCGGGACCAGTTCCGGGTGATCCGGTCGCGCCGTGCATCGTCTCGATGGGTCACTGACCTCGCCCAGGCTCTCCTCCACGCTGAGGATCAGACCACCCAATGTGCATCCTACGGCTCTGAGATACCGGAATCGATGGATCCGAATGAGGTGCTCGCCCGGCTGGAGGAAATCGAGGTGGGGTACCTGGGGTTCAGCCGGTGCTTCAGCGATGACCGGCTCGCTGCCTTGCCCCAACTCCACCGGGTAACCCTCTGTCTCCCACCGCTGTGTTCCACCCTCCAAGTTATAGACCTCGTCGAGCCCAATTGCCGCCGCAGCTTCACAGGCCACAGCGCTCCTGATACCTTCCGAGCAGATGAAAAGAACTGCCCCCTCTTTCATAAACTCCCGCGGCGACCTGAGGAGGGTTCCCAGGGGGACGAGGGTGGAATTCGGGATCCGGACCTGGGCATACTCCTGGGGTTCCCGGACGTCCACCACCGGTATGCCCTTTTCGATCAAGCCCTTTGCTTCCGCCGGCTCAATCCGAAAGAAGGGTTCATCCACTTGGGTCCCTGTCACGTCGGATCTCCTTACTTCTCAATCGGCACATTCACCAAGCTGCCGTACTCGGTCCACGACCCGTCGTAATTCAGCACCTTGGGGTAGCCCAAAAGATATTTCAGTACATACCAGCTATGCGAAGAGCGCTCGCCGATCCGGCAATACGCGATAATTTCCTTGTCCGGCGTAATCCCCTTGCCTTGATAGAGTTGTTTCAATTCTTCAACGCTCTTGAAGGTGCCATCTTCCCGGACCGCCTGGCTCCAGGGGATGTTGGCCGCCCCCGGGATGTGTCCGCCACGCTGCGCCCCCTCCTGCGGGAGGTTTTCTGGCGCCAAGATCTCGCCGCTAAATTCTTTCGGCGAGCGCACATCCACCAACCCGAGGCCCGCCTTCCCCACCGAATCGACGACCTGACTCCGCAACACCCGGATGCTTTTGTCCGGATCCTTCGCCTGGTACTTCGTCGCCGGATGGGACGGGGTCTCTTTTGTCATCGGTCGCCCCTCGGTAATCCACTTCGCCCGGCCCCCGTTCATGACCCGGGCATCCGCATGCCCGTACAATTTCACATGCCAGAACGCATACGTGGCAAACCAGTTATTGTTGTCACCGTACAAGATCACGGTCGTGTCATTGGCAATTCCCGAGCGGCTGAGCAGCTTCTCAAAGGTGTCTCGGCGGAGGATGTCGCGTTCCAGCTGCTCTTCCAGGTCAGTCTTCCAGTTCCAGCCTATTGCACCGGGGATATGTCCTTCGCCGTAGGCGGCCGTGTCGACGTCGACCTCGACCAAGCGAATCTTGGGATCCTTCAGGTTGTCCGCTACCCACTGCGTCTCTACAAGAGTTTCAGGATGTGCATAATCGGCCATGTCACGGCTCCTTTCTTTAAGTAAGTGCTGAGGGCCACCAGCTTGCGATTTAAGGCGATAATCCCGATTGGATTACTCGGGAATTGGGTACACAAAAAACCCTCTTACGCGACTATCACCTCCTCCTCTGTGATCTCCCCGTCAATAATCCAAAAGGCCCGGATAACCGGTGCCTCAGGCTTCTCGAGAGAGACGATGAAGTAAAGCGCCTCTGGATAGAACGCGAGTTCCACGTCCGTCTTCGACGGATAGGCCTCAGTGTGCGTGTGGGAGTGGTAAATCCCGATGAGGTCCCATCCTTTCTGATCGAGCTCGCGCATAATCCGGATCTGGTCCTTGGGGTCGACATAGTATCGGTACGGGCTCTTTTCGGCACTGTCACACCGATAAAGCTGCAATGCCGACCCGTCCTTCCCAGCCACGAGACCACAGCACTCATTGGGAACCTCACTTCGCGCGTGATCAGTGATTTCCTCGGCGAATCGCTTTTCGAGCTTGAACATCTCAATCCGCGATGCGTAACGCGTCCGACGCTTTGCTACCACCAGATGTGGCTGTACACATCTTCTCCCAGATCGGGCAGCTCCTTGGCCCAGACCCCCAGACTGACATATTTCTCGCCGCCATCGGGCAGAAGGCAGACAACGTTTCCCTCATCCATCTTATGTGCCGTCCGGATGGCACAATGCAGCACAGCCCCCGAAGACACCCCCGCAAAGATCCCCTCCTTAATTGTGAGGTCCCGGGTGAGGGCGAACGCGCAACGAGAATCAACCATTGTCTTTCCGTCCAGAAGACTCAGATCCAAGATCGGCGGGATAAACCCCTCGTCCAGACTCCGGAGCCCCTGAACGAGATCGCCCGGATGGGGTTCTGCAGCTAACACCTGGGTCTTGGGATTTACCTCCTTCAGCCGCCGTCCGACGCCCATCAGCGTCCCGCCCGTCCCGAGCCCCGCCACGAAGACATCCACCTCCGGCAGTGCCTCGAGGATCTCTGTACCGGTGGTCTCATAGTGCGCGCGCGGATTCGCCTCATTCCCGTACTGGTACGGCATGTACCAGTCCGGGTTTTCAGCGGCCAGCTTGTGGGCTAGATCGATGGCTCCATTCGTCCCCCGGAGGGCGTCTGAGTACACGATCTCCGCCCCATAGAGATCCAGGAGTTGCCGTCGCTCGACCGTGATGTTCTCCGGAACAACCACCTTGACCTTGTAACCCTTTCGCCGGCCAATCATGGCCAGGGAAATCCCGGTGTTGCCGCTCGTCGGCTCGAGGATCGTCTGGCCCGGAGATAACTTCCCTTCCTGCTCTGCCTCTTCGATCATATACTTGGCAATCCGGTCTTTCAGGCTCCCCGTTGGATTGTAGAATTCAAGCTTGCAAAAGATCCGCACCGACGGCTTGGGGCTAAGCCGGGGAACCTCTACCAAGGGGGTGTTTCCGATGGCGTCCACGATATCAGCAGCCACGCGCGGCTTTTCGGCCTTTGCAAATCCGTGGACGACCTCTCTTTTTCTCCGTGGCAAGTCTAGCCTCCCCCCGCAACAGCAGGAAGGATCGAAATCGTATCCCCTTCGTGCACCTCGGTCTCCAGGTAGCCGAGGAAGCGGATATCTTCATCGTTGCGATAAATGTTCACGAACGGGTGAAGCCCCTTCCCATCCTGCAACCGGTCCCGGAGACCTGGATATGATTTGTCCAGGTTCTCTAAGACCTCCCGAACTGTTTTTCCTTCAGCGCTGACCGTCTTCGCGCCGCCGGTGTGCTTTCGGAAGATCTGGGGAACTTGAACCTGAACGCTCATCTTCCTCCTCAGCTCACCGGCTGTGCCTGCGGGACGCCGCAGAATTCATGGTAGTCAATCAGCTCCGTGATGGTCGGGTGATCGCCACAGACCGGGCATTCCGGGTCCCGGCGAATCTTGACCTGACGAAACTCCAACGTCATGGCATCAAAGAAAAGGAGCCGATTGACCAGTGGATCTCCATTGCCCAGGATCAGCTTAATTGCCTCCAGGGCTTGGATGCTCCCGATGATCCCGCACAGCACTCCTAAGACCCCCGCCTCCGCACAACTTGGAACGAGCCCCGGTGGGGGCGGCGCAGGATAGAGGCATCGGTAACACCCCTTCCCAGGCAGAAACGTCGTCACCTGACCCTCAAAGCGAAAGATGCTTCCATCGACTAACG
>VRUN01000029.1 GCA_019456075.1 Candidatus Methylomirabilota bacterium | reverse complement strand
GGATGGAAAATTGTGTCACCCGGAGGTCGCTCGGCCGCAATACATCATCGTACAGTTGGGTGATCGCTCGGGCTGCCTTGCGCATGTTAAAGCAGGCACAGACCGGTACCTCTTCGCCCAATCTTTCCATCTTCTGCTTTACCGTATCCCGTCCCTTCTTCGCCATCTTCCCCTCTCTGGAACCACCCTCGCTCCACTTCGACAGGCTTGCTCCTCTTCAATGATACGTGTATATACACTTAATATCCCCTTGTCAAGAGTTTTTTTGTGGTGGTTGTTTGGGGGGGTGAAACTCGAAGCCCACCGTGCCCGCAGGGCTGGCACCTAGAGAAGGACTGCTCGCTGTTTAGGATGAACGGAATCGCTGGTTGGCGGCGGGATTTCGTACGGTACTTACTTGCGGTATCTTTTCTGGGATTCTTTTACGACTCTCATCGCTGCATCACGATCTTCCCATCCCTCTACCCCTGTCTTTTTCTCCTCGAGGTCCTTGTAAATGGAGAAGAAATGCTCGATCTCTTTCAGGAGATGCGGCGGCACATCAGAAAGGCTTGCGATGTAATTCCACAGGGGATCTGAAATGGGAACGCACAGGATTTTCTGATCTGGACCCTTCTCGTCCCACATCTTGAATAACCCCACCGGTCTCGCCTCAATCAGACACCCCGGGAAGGTCGGCTCCCACACCAAGACGAGCGCGTCCAGCGGATCTCCATCCTCGGCCAACGTGTCCGGAATAAAGCCGTAATCGCTCGGATAATGGACCGATGAAAAAAGCATACGGTCGAACCGAAATACCTTCTTTTTTTTATCGTACTCGTACTTGTTCCGACTCCCTTTCGGGATTTCGATCATGACGGGGACGGTTATTTGCTCTTTCTTGTGGCCCACTGTTTCACCCCCTCCCCCGCTGCGTTCTGCGTGAGACTAATATTTTCCTTCGTCTCCTCCCGACCCTTCGGCAAGAAACAAGTCACCCAACGTCCCCTAACTGTTTCTCTCTCCGGTGCTGAGAAGGACTAGAGCACTCTCAACCTGTTGGCGGCTCCCAACCAACACGAGGACCTGCCCCGCGGCAACTCGGTGGTCCGGCCCGGGGTTCGCCCAAATTCTTCCGTTCTGAATCACCGCGACGACTGAGGCCCCTGTCCGATGCCGAATGTGGAGTTCCCCAATGGTCTTTCCCGTGGTGGGGCCCGTTTCCTGCGCAAGATAGGTTTCCATATCAACCTGCGAAAACAGGCGGGCCACATCCGCGTGTGCCAGTGGAGGCGTCTGGAGCTGGCGGAGCATCTCGTATTTCTCTTGCCGGACCTTTTCCACGTGTTCTCCGATTATCGTGCGCGGAAGGTGATAACGGCGCAGGACGCGGGCAAAAAGCTCGATGGAGGTCTCAAACTCCTCCGCGATCACCTCATCCGCACCTAGACGGTACAGCTCATCGATCTCCGCTTCGTACCGGGTTCTGACGATGATATAGAGGTGAGGATTGAGCTCTCGGGCCAGGCCGGCCGCCCGACGAATCGACGCGGGATCGGAAATCGCCACGACGAGCGACCGGGCCTGCTGGATCCCCAGATGCTTCAGGATCTCGTGGCTCGCAACATCCCCATAATAGATTGGCTCGCCTCGCGCGCGCATCCGTCTCACCGTCTCGCCATTGAGTTCCAGAATACAGTAGGGAATCTCGGTCGCTTTCATGACCCGGGTGAGGTTCTGGCCGGTGGGACCGAACCCCACGATGATCACGTGGTCGCGGAGGTGTACCCGCTCTGGCTTCAGTTCCTCAAAGCTGCGCCCCGGGAACCAACGCTCCAACCATTGTAGGCGGCTGATGCCGGCTGCCAGCTTTGGACTGATCTGAATCAGGAAGGGGGTCAGGAGAAGGCTGATGATCGACGCGGAGAGGAAATATTGATTGAACTCCGGGGTGATGAGTTCCCACTCCCACCCCACACGTGAGAGGACGAAGGAGAATTCCCCGACCTGGGCCAACGCGAACCCCACCAGGGCCGCCACGCGAAGCGGATACCCAAGGGCAAGAACACTTCCAACGACTACCACGGTCTTTCCGATCAAGATCGCGGAAAGCGTCCCGGCCACCGCTAAGGGGTGATTCAGGAGTATGCGGACATCCATCAACATTCCCACCGAGACAAAGAAGAGGCCGATGAAACTATCTCGAAGGGGAAGGATATTCGCCAAGGTTTGATGGCTATACTCCGACTCGGCGATGACCATCCCCGCCAGAAAGGCGCCTAAAGCCAGGGAAAGCCCGATCTGGGAGGTGGCCCAGGCGGTTCCTAGGCAGATGAGGATAATAGAAATGATAAAGATTTCGGGACTTCTCATCTTCACCACTTGATAGAGGAACCGCGGAACGAGGAGGCGGGAGAGGATAAGAATGAGTGTGACCGTCAAGGCGACCTTACCCAGAACCAGCAGGATGGCAACTGGACCGGCCGCCTCCTTCCCGCTCAAGAGGGGCGTGAGGAGCATCATGGGAACTACGCACAGGTCTTGGAAGAGCAAAATTCCGACGGTAAAGCGTCCTTGCGGCGAATCGATCTCGCCGCGGTCCATGAGAATCTTGAGGACGATGGCGGTGCTCGACAAGGCCAGGAGGAACCCGAGGAAGACCGCCTGTGACAACGGCAGGCCGAAAAGCCAAGCCCCTCCGCCAACGAGCAGGATGGTCCCCAGCACCTGAAGGCTCCCGCCCCCCAGCACCAGATGCCGCATCTGGTTGAGCTTTGAGACAGAGAATTCCAGACCGATCGTGAAGAGAAGGAGTACGACGCCGATCTCTGCCAACAGCTCTACCTGATGCACGTCGGCGATGAGGCTCAACCCGAAAGGTCCTACCAGGACCCCCGAGACGAGAAACCCCACGATCGTCGGTTGCCGCAGGCGGTGGAAAAGAAACACCACCAGGGTGGAAACCCCGAAGACCAGCACTAGGTCTTTGAGAAATACTAGTTCTACCATTGCGCTCTCGTAGCCATCATGAATTCAACGCTCAGCTCCGAAAGGAACTGCGGCCGCTCAAGCCCCCCTCACCAGAGAGAAAGCTCAGGGGGTGCGGTGTAGGACGAATCCCCAGTACTTACGCCTACTTGTGGGGGGTCAATGGCAACCCGTCTGGCGTGCAGGTATAGTGCCAGGTGAGAACCCCGGCCCTTGGCAGTAGTGAGAGCCGAGGAATGACGAAGCGAATACTGGGGCATTTGACGCAACGTGGAGCATGGTGCGGCTTTCCAGAGCTCTTTCTTCGGATACAGGATAGCCCCCAGCTTTCATAGGTGTTCCCTCATGGTACGTGCTGATACTCCTGGAGAAAGAGTAAGCTCTTTCGCCGCCGCACGATCTACGATGAACACGAGCCTGCCGCTGCTCGGTTGGATGAGCTGTGAGGGCAAGCGCTGTGGGTCGCGCTCGCCCTCAAGCACTTCTCTCAACACCGATGCCTTCGACTCTCCCGCGACCAAAAACGCCACGTGGGCCGCGTGGTTGATCACCGGAGCGGTTAGCGTGAGTCGGTACGTCCCGAGCTTCTCCACGTAGGTGGGGGCGACTAGACGTTCGGTCTCCGCTAAGGCAGCCGTCCCTGGAAACAGGGAGGCCGTATGCCCATCCTCTCCCATCCCCAGCAAGATGAGATCAAAGCACGGGAGTTCTCCTGCGACTCCCTCGAAAAACGCCCTCAGCGTTTGTTCGTACGCAGCCGCGGCTCGGGCGCAATCCTCGTCCTCTGCCGGCATCCGGTGGATGTTTTGCGCGGAAATCGGGGCCTGATCAAGTAGCGTGTCCCGCGCCATGCGGTAGTTGCTCTCAGGATGGTCCGGGGGCACACACCGTTCATCTCCCCAGAATAGATGCACCTTCGGCCAGGGCACCCGCTGTTTGAACGGATCGGTAGCCAATAACGTGAAAAGTGCCCTGGGCGTCGAGCCGCCCGAGAGGGCTACGGCGAAGCGACCAGTCGATGAAGCCGCCTCGTTCGCCAGTCGAATAAACAACTCCACCGCTCGGTGACTTACATCCTCCAGATCGCGACATACTAGAATTTCTCTCTGTCTCTCTCTCATCATGTCTCATGGGAGGATAGAGGAGAAAAAGGCGAGCGCCTGCTCGTACAGGGCGTCGCGACCGAGAATCTCCAGCTCCTTGCTGATGAGCTGTGCCTCATCGCGGTTGTCCAGGGGGAAGACATTCCCGGCTAGCCTTGTGCCTGCCAGCTCCACATCGGTCCGCAGGTACACGCCATCCCCACTTCTCGAGATGACGAATTGCGCCGATGGCTTGCCCTCGGCGATGAGCCTGAGCGCGTGGAGGCCATTATCAGAACCATCCGTGGACGGGGTGGTTTTGATCTGAATGGTAATGGGGAGATTCTCTGATACGAACTCTAACTGATACGTATGTTTCCCGTTCCACCGTGGTTTCGACCTCGGCCGCCATTTCAACCGACCGGCTAACCAGCATGCGATCAGCAGGGCTTCACTGGGAATCGAGCGACGATCGGCTTGATCGTGCCTGCACTCGATCTCCACGCGGCTGAGTCGGCCCAGGCGAGCACGCCAATCCGGAACGTCGAAGAACCCGGCAACCGAAACGCGCCAGGGTGTGAGTCGGGACCAACTCAGGTCGCTGAAAGCGGTCCACTGCGGTCTTTGATTGATGAGCGCCGCCAGCTCAGCCAGCCCCTCTTCGGGATTCGGCAACATCGCCGAGTCAATAATCACGCGATCCGAGATGTCCACCAGTTCCCCAAACAAGCGACTCTCGAAACTGGGGACATCTCGCCACCACAAAACGACAGGGAGATCGGGCACGAGCAGCGGTCTCACGAGACTTGGGAGCCGGTAAATGGCGTCCTCTTCTGCCGTGATCATGATCTGCTCGCAACACACCTGTTTATGACCGCCGGCGGACAGGTGACAGAGGGCCGTCACCCAGGCACCGAGGGCGGGTGCGGAAGCGTCATTCTTCGACGGAAGGATGATGAAGATCCGGCTGGGATGTTGGGTCGTCACCTCAGCCATGACTTGGCTCACTTCCCCTGCGGTATGTTCGCCAGGCGTGTACACCATCAGGTTCAGGACGCACACCCGCATGACCGGCTCCTGGCCTTCCGCCTGGGACGTTTCGGCCATCTGCTCCCAGAGGTGACGCAAGTCGCGCTCGATGGCGTAGACGTTTACCCCCGTCGAGCTTTGCACTTGATTTTTCAATTCCATAGATATGCCCTGTGTCGTCGCTTGGCCTTCTTTCTAGGTTACGGGCGTCTCCACCGTCGACCGTCTCGCTCGATAAAATCATCCGCCTCTTTAGGTCCCCAGCTCCCCGCGACATAGTTGGGGAAATGGCTCGCTGGCTGCTGCCAGGCCTCGAGAATGGGCATAGTCAGCTCCCAGGCCATTTCTACCATGTCCCCCCTGGCAAACAGGGTGGAATCGCCCCGCATCGCATCCAGCAACAGCCGCTCGTAGGCTTCGGGGGATCGCTTCCCAAACGAGGTGCCGTATTGAAAATCCATCCTGACCGTTCGGATGTTGATGGCCTGGCCTGGCATCTTGGCACTGAAGTTGAGCGAGATGCCCTCATCCGGCTGAATGCGTAGAATCAGCGCATTGGGTTCCAGATGTCCGCTCGCGACGTGCTTGAACAAGAGATGGGGGGCGCGCCGAAATTGGATGGCCACCTCGGTGACTCGCTTGGGCAACCGCTTGCCTGACCGGAGATAGAATGGCACCTCCGCCCAACGCCAGTTGTCGATGATGAATTTGACGGCGGCGTAGGTCTCGGTGTTCGACTCAGGGCTCACGTTCTTTTCCTGTCGGTACCCCTCGACCGGCTCTCCCCCCGCCAAGCCTTCACCATACTGCCCCCGGACGGCATACCGACTCACCTCCTCGGGCAGGATGGGGCGAATCGCGCGCACCAATTTCGTCTTCTCATCCCGGACAGCATTCGCATCCAGGACCGATACGGGCTCCATCGCGACGTGCGCCAGGACCTGAAGCAAGTGGTTCTCAATCATATCCCGAAAGGCCCCCGCCTGTTCGTAGTATCCGCCACGATCCTCAACCCCGAGGCTCTCGGCCGCCGTGATTTGCACGTGGTCGATGTAGCGCCGATTCCAGATCGGCTCGAAGATCCCGTTCGCGAATCGCAGGACCATGATGTTTTGAACGGTTTCCTTACCCAGGTAGTGATCGATACGGTAGACCTGATCCTCCGCGAAGACCTGCAATACCTCTCGGTTCAGTACCCGCGCACTTTGCAGGTCCTCGCCGAATGGCTTCTCTATGATGATGCGGGTCCACCCTCCATTGGGAGCGCGATTCAACCCCGTCGCGCCCAGCAGTCGGATGATGTCGCTGTACAAGCTGGGGGGTGTTGAGACATAGAACAACCGATTGCCCGCAGTCCCCCGCTCCCGGTCGATTTTGGCCAACACCTCCGCCAATTTCTTGTAACTCTCTGGTTTTTTGGTGTCGGTGGGCGTGTAAAACAGGCCGGCCGCGAAACTCTCCCAGACTGCACCTTCAATGGGCCCGGCGTCGGCGTACCGATGAACGGCATCGCGCATCGCGGTACGAAAGGCTTCATCGTTCATCGGTGTGCGCGCAGTGCCCACCACGGAAAAGCCACCGGCCAGGAGGTTCTGTGCGGCCAAACTGTACAGGGCTGGGACAAGCTTGCGCTTGGTGAGATCTCCCGAAGCACCGAAGATGACCGCCACGCAGGGCTCAGCGGCCAGCTCCAAGCGCAAGCCCTCGCGCAATGGATTTTCAAATACGCCTGGATCCATCATCCATCCCCTCACCTCGCAGTCACCGGTCGGTATCCGTCGTCACCTCGAGTCGATTGGCTGCCTGTCTATCGCTCCGTCTTGCTCCGAACCATTTCCTTCAGGGCCACCCGCGGACAGATATTCGTGGACAGATTCATAACTGCTTGGTCCCCTCACTCTACACCGTTCCTTCGGGATTCTGGAAGATCGCCTCCTCCAACTTATGGACGAATTGGATCTCGCGCTTCATCGTCTCAAACGCGAGACGGTTCTCAAGCAACATCAACAGACTGGCCACAAGAAACAGCGAGATCCCGAAACTAGCGAGGACGACCGGAACGAATGCCAACGAGTTGCTGAGCAGGAGATCGACACCAACCGCAATACTGGTCGCGACAAAAAAACCGACTGTGCCATACAGGAGGCTCAAGGCGACGAGGATCATCTTGCCACGCCGTTCGTAATAACGAAATTCGGTTCCGATCTCCCGCCGCCGCTCCATCGGATGGTCGGTGCATTTCCCCAACCGAATGTCCTCGGCCATCTGGGCGAGGGCGCGCACCCGGTCCATGACACGTCCCAGGCGCATGTGACAGCCCGTTATGAGGTTCGCACATGCCAAGAGCACGATGGCCGGCGTGATCAGGGCCGTCAGAAAAGCCAGCGCAAGCGTCTCGACCGAAAGACCATTCACGTCGGTTCCTTTTTCTTTGGCAAATCACGCGTTTAGAATGCCGCGCTCGGTGAGGACGGACCGGGCTTGCTTTCCGTACTCTGTTCCTTAGCAAAATACCTGAACTTCCAGGAGGGGTCAATGTTTCGTGTGCCTCGGCCCACCCGGCAATTCCTCCGGCCGGGTGGGGAAAAGGCCTTGACAAAGGGGGAATGAGTTCAGTAAGAAGAAGCCAATCGCATCCGATCTCCTTCTCCAATCAGGATTTGTCTTTTCCGTCCCGCCCACCGGGTTCCCGGAGGGGGTGAGGCCATGCCCAAGGCCCTAAACATCATCCCTGAAAAATGTACTGCTGGGAGACCGAAGACCTCATCCGGGAGGAGCTGGGCATTCCCGATGCCATCGTGGCCTGCATCGGGCCCACTGGCGAGAGGCTCGTGAAGTTTGCCTGCATCATGAATGACAAGCACCGGGCCGCGGGCCGCTCCGGGGGCGGGGCGGTGATGGGGTCCAAGAATCTGAAGGCCATTGCCGTTCGCGGGACGAAAGGGATCCGGATTGCCAATCCCGAGGCCTTCATGAAATCCATGTGGGCCATGAAGGCCAAAGTCGCGGCGTTCCCGGTCACCGGCAAGGGCCTCCCCACCTACGGGACAGCGGTCCTGGTCAACGTCATCAATGAGCACGGGGCCCTTCCCACCAACAACCATCAGCTCACCCAACTCATAGGTGCCGACAAGATCAGCGGCGAGACCCTGACCGAGACCCGCCCCGCGGCCAAGCCGTGAATCGCGCGACTATGAAGAGTGAGATTACTAAGCGTGTCGCACTATTGATTGGTGATCTTGCGTCAGTTTTCACGCGCATGAAACGATACAATTTTGTTGGGGAAGACATTGCTTGCAACCTATGTGGCGATCATTCACACGATATTGTTGGGACCCATGACCGTTATGGAAACACACTGAGAGTCGTTATTTGTACGAACTGCGGACTGGTCTTTTTGAACCCGATGCCTTCAGACGCAGAAGTCGATCTTTTTTATACCCGATATTATCGTAAACTTTACCATTACACATGCGAGCCGAGGCCAAAATCTATCTTGAGAGCATTCAGGGGCGCGAAGACCCGATTTGTATTTCTGCAGCCGATATTAAGCCATAAAACCCGGTTATTGGACGTCGGTTCGGGTGGCGGCGAAGCTGTGTATTATTTCCGGGAAAGAGGAATCGAAGCAGATGGCATTGAGCCAAACGAGGGGTATGCCAGATATTCAAAGGAAAAATACGACATTCCCGCTTACATATCTCGCTGGCAGGATGCTGAAATCGATCATGAAACTTACGACGTTGTGACCGCACACCATGTAGTCGAGCATCTCCATTCCCCATTTGAGTCCTTAACTACATTTCGGGAGTGGCTCGTGCCGGGAGGATATCTCTATATTTCCGTGCCGAATGTCCACGATCCCGACAGTACACCGTTTGGGCGATTTCATTTCGCACATTTGTACTATTTCAACCGTGAAACGTTGATCATGATGGCTCTGAAAGCAGGATTTGAGGTTTCAGACAAATTGCCGGGTCATTCAACCACGATTGTGTTTAGAAGAACCGAGACTCCTTCAGTCGATTGGTTCCGCTTCCCAGGAAATTATGTGAACATGGCTCAGTTTTTCAAAGAAAACACGAATGTGAAATATTTTCTTTCCCGTAAACCTTACATCCGATGGGTCAGGCGGATGAGTCACCTCGGTGGCGACATTCTTAAGGCAACATTTTGGGACGGTAAAAGCTAAAGTCCCCTTTGACACTTTGAGGAATTTCGACTGAAACAGCAAGATGACCAAGGCAACCTACAGCTTTCAGTCCGCGACTGAATTCGGTACATACCCCGACATATGTGATCTTTCGTCGTACGGGTGGCTTCTCAAGTCCACGACCGTGGGACGACCCTCCACCGATCTCAGGTTTCGGTATCTGGGGCTCAAGCCCGAAACCCGGCCCACCGAGGCTCATCATGTCATGATCAGCACACTTCCCGACGCGGAACAGTGAGGCCATTAATGGCTCGGAGGGACCCCCCTCCTCGCCCTTGTCACCTATGGAGATTGGACTTTGGACAGATGAGTATGAAGATTGAGATTAAATTCTTCGCTAGCTTGCGGAAGCTCCTCCCACCCGACGCCGACGGCAGCACGGCTGCCCTTGAGGTCGAGGACGGTTTTACGGTGGCTGGACTCCTCGAGCACCTCCAGGTTCCAAAGGAGCTGGCCCACCTCGGCCTAGTGAACGCCGTCAACATCGAGGGAGATCAGTCGCGGATTCTCCAGGAAGGCGATAGCGTAAGCGTCTTCCCCCCGGTTGCCGGCGGCGCGACCGACGATCCCCAGCAGCAAGCTGTCTGCTGTCAGCAAGCACCTGGGGGCAAGCAGCTGCAGCTATTTCTTGGTGGGGACGGCGAGGAAGAGGCCTGAGGCGGCTTGACCTCCCTCGACACCACCTGCAAAGACCACGGTGCCGTCGGGGCCGATTTTGGGGGCGGTCAGAGAGATGAAACGTCCCCCCAATGGAGTCCCATCCCCCACGCGAACGACTGGCGTCACCTTCCCTTTTCGAGCCAGGAAGATTCCGGCGCTCGCCTCTCCATCGCTAATCGCTGCTTCAAAGGCGACGATGCCCTTGTGGTTGAATGAGTAGCTCAGCCCAATAAACGAGAGCCGTCCCCCGCCCGATAGGGGATCTCCCCTGACCGCCATCTTCGTGATGGCCCCGTCCGCGGCGAGAAAGAGGCCAGCGGGGACTTCGGCCCCTCCCAGGGAGGCCCAAAACAGGACATCCCCATGATCGTTCAGCACGGGGAGAGCTAGGTCCTTGAAGGTCCCCCCGACCGGAGATGGATCTCCGACGGCAACCGTCTTTCGCACACCGGACTTTGAACCGACAAAGATTCCTGAAGGGGCACTGCCTCCGTGGACTCTCCCTTCGAAGGCCATCTCCCCACGGTTATTCAGCGAGAGGTTGATGAACTCGCCGAAGCGACCGCCGATCGCCGTCGGATCGCCTGCGCCCACCACCCGTTCGACGACACCGGCCGAGACGACAAAGACACCCCTGGGTACTCCTCCTCCTTCGATCCGTGCGATAAAGGCGACGGCGTCGGCGTCGTTGAGTGTCACTTGATTGAACTCCCTGAGGACGCCTCCACCCGGGGCAGCATCGTTCACCGCCACCACTTTCTTTAGGTGGTGACTTCCTGTGACGAATATCGCCTGAGGAACCCCGCCCACAGCCGACCCGAGGAAAACCAGAGTCCCTCGGCTGTTGAGAGCCGCCGAGTGCAGGTCGATAAAGGTCCCCCCTAGGGGAGAGGCATCGCCTGTCGCAACGACTCGGGAGAGGGATGAACCTCGGGCCACGTAGATCCCATGAAAGGGCTCGCCCTTTTTGACCAGGGCATCGAACAGGATTGCCCCCGTGTTCGCCACGGGATCAAAATCGGTTAAGACCCCTCCCTGAGGTGCACCGTCCCCGGCAGCCACGACCTTGCGGAACTTGAACGAGGCAGACTGCGCCGATCCCAACCATAAGAGGACCAGCATCGCGAGCCCGATAAAAACACGCAGCAGTTTCACCGTGTTCTCCTCCGCTATCAGCTGTCGGCTGTCAGCAGTCAGCTTTTGGGAATCATTCAAGTCCGAGCTGACAGCGGACCGCTGACAGCCGACTGCTTATTTTGAACGCTGACGGCGGGCCATTCGGATCGCCACCCGGACCGCCTCCAAGAGACTTCGGGGGCTGGCTGTCCCTTTGCCGGCAATGTCGAAGGCGGTTCCATGATCCACTGAGGTCCGGATAATCGGCAGCCCCACGGTTACATTGACTGCCCGATTGAAACTTCGGAGCTTGACGGCGATATGTCCCTGATCGTGATACATGGCGACGACGAAATCGAACTCTCCCCGGGACGCCCGGACAAAGAGGGTGTCGGGAGGTAATGGGCCTACCGCATCGATCCCCGCGGCCCGCGCCGCTTCCACCGCCGGGCCGATCTCATCCCGCTCTTCGCGGCCGAAGAGTCCCTGCTCCCCTGCATGGGGATTCAGACCCGCCACCGCGATCCGCGGTCTTTGAAGATTCCATGCCCCGCCCACCTCGTGCGCTAAGCGGATGACTTGCAGCACGCGCTCTTTCTTGACGACATCACATGCCTCCCGGAGTGAAACGTGGGTAGAGACATGGAGGACGCGGAGCCTCCCCGCTACGAGCATCAGGGAGTAGTTCCGGCTGGCCGTCCGCTCGGCAAAGATCTCGGTATGACCGGCAAAGGGATAGCCGGCACGGTGTATTGCTTCCTTATTCAGGGGGGCCGTCACCACCGCATCCAATTCGGCGGCCGTGGCGAGATCGATCGCCTTCGAGACGTACTCAACAGCTGCGCGGCCGGCCTCGGTGGACAGGACGCCCGGTTGACACTTCTCGACATCGACGTTCTTGAGATCCAAGACCTCCACGTCCCCGAAGCGGCCAGTCACCGCTCCGACCGAATCGACACGCCGGATGGGCACGCCGGTCCCTACATATCCTTTGGCCCGGTCTAAAGTGGCGCCATCGCCGATGACCATCGGAATGGCCTGACGGTAGATCGTTTCTTGTGAGAGGGCCTTCAAGATGATCTCGGGGCCGATTCCCGCAGGATCGCCCATCGTAATGCCGATGCGAGGCTTTTTCTTCGTTCGCGGCATCAGTACCCCCCTGACCGCGGGATCATAACACAGCGTGAACGCTACACCAAAGTCGGTTCATGGTCCACGGTTTACAGCAAATGGCTAGAGGCGAGTGGCTAGTAGTTACGAGTTCAGGGTTGATGGTTCAGGGTAGAAGCTTCGAATTTCAATGGCTCCGGACTATTTACCATGAACCATGAACTATTTACTCTGCACTGAACGAACGCTTGCGATTCCCGGTAATTCTGGGGTAATCTCCTCCGGACCACCTACGGGGGCCTGGCGGCGAGACGAGTGATGTCAGGAGGGCCCGAGAGCGGATATTCCCACTCTGCCTCTTGCGGTGCCCCTGGCGAACAGTGAGGTGGGTTGAGGTGCCGGTCCAATCGGAAGTGTACCACTGCGACGTTTGCGGGAGCAAGATGCGTGATATCCACTGTAAGCTGATCTGTCAGCAGTGTGGCTATACCCGCGACTGCTCCGACCCCTAGATCCGTCTACCGATGACCGACTACCGACGACTGAAAAAGCCTTCGTCCCTTACGGTCATCGGATATCGGTCAACGGTCATCGAGAGGGAAGATGGCAAAGACGATCTCCGAACAACTGGCCCGATTTATTAGCGACGTCACGATCGAAAAGCTGCCGGCTGACGTCATCGATATGGCCAAGCTCTGCTTTCTCGACTGGGTGGGCTCAGTCATCGCGGGCGGGACCACGCCGCCCGCCCGAATGTTTGTCCAGGTGGCCAAAGGCCTGGGAGGAACGCCTCAGGCGACGGTGATCCCCGATGGGTCTAAAACCTCATGCCACCTTGCCGCCCTCGTCAACGCCGCCTCCTCCCATGTGCTGGAGATGGACGATCTCCATAAACCCTCGGTGCTCCATCCCGCAGCCCCCGTCATTCCGGCGGCACTCGCCGTGGCCGAGCGAGACGGCATCTCGGGGGGAGAGCTTTTGCCCGCGATCATGGTCGGGTATGAGGTCGCGATCCGGGCAGGTGAGGCGCTGGGACCGAGTCACTACCAATTCTGGCACACCACGGCAACCTGTGGGGTCTTTGGGGCCGCCGCCGCTGCAGGCAAGCTCCTCCGCTTGAGGCCGCAGCAGATGGTCTGGGCCCTGGGGAGCGCAGGGACACAATCCGGGGGGCTCTGGGAATTCCTCGTGGAGGGGGCCATGTCCAAACAGCTCCACCCCGCCAAGGCCGCGGCCGACGGGCTCCTGGCCGCCCTCCTCGCCCAGCAGGGACTCACGGGTGCTTCGCAGATCTTCGAGGGAGAAAAAGGGTTAGGCCGAGCCGCCTCCAGGTCCCCGGACCTCTCCCGCTTGACCAAGGACCTGGGAGATGGCTCGCCCCGGATCCTGGAGACCTCCTTCAAGACCCACGCAGCCTGCTACCACATCCACTCCACCATCGACGCCGCCCTGGATCTGAGGACCCGGTTCAACCTCAAGCCGGCCGACATCAGAAGGATCACCGTCCGCCTGTACTCAGTCGCGCTCGATCTCCTCGAAAAGGTGGAGCCAGCCAGCCCTTATGCCGCGAAGTTCAGCATCCCCTACTGCATCGCCACCGCACTCCTCAAAGGCAGGGTCGGGCTGGACGACTTCACCGAGGAAGGAATCCAAGACCGGACCATCCGTCAGCTCATGTCTCTGGTTGAGCTGCAACCAGACCAGGAGCTCGACCAAGTGTATCCGGAGACGTGGCCGGCGTCCGTCACGATCGAGACGACATCCGGGGGGCAGCACAAGACCCGGGTGGACTACCCCAAAGGGAATCCCAAGAATCCCATCGCACGCGAAGGGCTCATCGAGAAGTTTCACCTGCTCACGAGCCGCACCCTCCCCGAGGCTTCACGGGTACAACTCATGGAGCGGTGCCTCACCCTGGACACCCTGGATAATGTCCAAAAGCTCTGGACCGACCTCGACCTCTCGCCGAAGTCGTAATCCTAAACACTCATCCCTCCCCCACCGTCCGGGCGGCCCCACCCCGTGTTTGGGGGGTTGTAATTGGCGGAAAGCGCATTATAATCCTTGGGGAGTGCTATGATCGAGGTACAGGGGCTCACCAAGGTCTACGGCAACAAGACTGCCATCGACAACCTCACCTTCACCGTGGAGCAGGGGGAGGTGGTGGGGTTTCTTGGTCCCAACGGGGCCGGGAAGACCACCACCATGCGCGTCCTCTCGTGCTTCATGCCTCCCAGTTCTGGCACGGCCAAGGTCAACGGATACGACATCCACACCCAGGCCCTGGAGGTCCGGCGACGGATTGGCTACCTGCCGGAGCACAATCCCCTGTACACCGACTTCACCGTGACTCAGTATCTGAACTTCGTAGGGGAGGCCAAAGGACTTTCCCGTCTGAGCCGACGGCAGAAGGTAGGAGAGGTGATTGAACGGTGCCTGCTTCATGATACCCGAGAGTGGATCATCGGCAGGCTCTCGAAGGGCTATCGCCAACGCGTCGGCCTCGCCCAGGCTCTCTTGGGCGATCCGCCCATCCTCATCCTGGATGAGCCGACCATCGGGCTCGATCCCAAACAGATTATTGAAATCCGCAGCCTCATCCAAGACATGCAGGGGGAACGCACCGTGATTCTGTCCACGCATATCCTCCCCGAGGTCAGCATGGTCTGTCAGCGGGTGATCATCATCAACGGGGGCCGGATAGTTGCAGTGGACACCCCGGAGAGCCTGACCCACCGCCTCCAGCGCTCCACTCAGGTGCGCCTTCACATCGAGGGGCCGCCGGACCAGATCACCGACAGGCTCCGCGAGATGGCGGGGGTCCTTCGGGTTGAGACGACGGACGGGGCTGGGGCGCTCCACCGATATCTGGTCGAGACGGAAAAGGAACGAGACCTCCGGCAAGAGCTTGCCCGCGTTGTCTGCGGTAGCGGCTGGGGACTCTTGGAACTGCGACCGGTGGACATGAGCTTGGAGGAAGTCTTTATTCATCTCGTAACCGAAGAACCCGATTCGGTGACCGTTGACCGATGACCGACGACTGGGTATATCGAATTTCGAATTTGGAATTTCTCTGACCCATGAACTTTGAACCCTGAACTAAGCCAAAGGCCTTAGGTCAGGACGTTGGACATTGGACTGGGGGGACCGATGGGGATCCTGGCTATCTTTAAGAAAGAAATGCGGGTTTACTTCGCCTCGCCTATTGCGTACGCCGTCTTTACCATTTTCCTCGTCATCTCGGGGTTTTTTTTCTACACGCTTCTGACGTATTTCAGTTTAATCAGCGCGCAGGCCTCGATGAATCCAGGACTTGCCACGGGCCTCAACGTTACTGACGGCATCGTCCGGCCCCTCTTCGGCAATATGAGTGTGATTCTGCTCTTTGTGATGCCCCTCATTACCATGCGGCTCTTCGCCGAGGAGCGAAAGCAGGGAACGCTAGAGCTCCTGCTCACCTATCCGGTGCGGGATGCGGAGGTCTTGCTGGGAAAGTTTTTGGCCGCCACGGCATTCTCTGGTCTGCTCCTCCTCACTACCGCCCTCTACCCGCTCCTCCTTGCTCTGTGGAGTGAACCCGAGCTATATCCCATCCTCACGGGATACCTGGGCCTCCTCTTGTTGGCCATGGCCTTTATCTCCCTGGGACTCCTCTGCTCTTCGCTGACGGAAAATCAAATTGTGGCGGCGACGTTGGCCTTTGGCGCCCTCCTGCTGTTCTGGATCATCGGCTGGGCGGCAATGCTCGCCGAGGGAGACTGGGCCCTCCTCTTTCGGTATCTCTCGATCGTGGACCACCTCGCAAGCTTTACCCAGGGGGTCATTGAGACCAAGGACCTGGTGTACTACTTGGGCGTGACGAGCTTCTTCCTCTTTGCAACCCTCAAATCCATGGAGATTCGACGGTGGAAAGGATAAGACAGCTGCTCAGCCGCCGGGGGACTCGATACGGGTTGAATACGGCGGCAGCGCTGTTCCTGTTCTGTGCGGTCGTGGTCGTGGTCGTAGCTCTCGCGATTCGACATAACGTCCGGGTCGATCTGACCGAAGGGAGGCGCCATACCCTCTCAAGTCAGTCCATCAAACTCCTCAAATCGCTGGAACAAGAGGTCCACACGGTGGCCTTTTATCGGACCGACGAACCAGCACGGGGCGCCGCCCAGGATCTCATGGACCAGTACAGCCACTTCTCCTCCAAGTTCCGCGCCGAGTTCGTTGACCCGGACAGGCACCCGGCCTTGGCGAGACGGTATGGGATTACCACCTACGGAACCGTCGTCCTCGAGAGTGGCGGCAAAGAGGAAAAAGTGCGGGGGGCGGACGAGGAGAAGATCACCAACGCCCTGGTCAAGCTCCTCCGGCAGGAGAAGCGCGTGCTCTACTTCCTCACCGGCCATGGAGAGGCGGATCTGGAGAGCACGGAACGGCAAGGCCTCTCCCAGGCGAAGAAAGCCCTTACAGAGGTTGCGTACGAGGTCAAACCCCTCCTGCTCCTCCGAGAGAGGGAAGTCCCAAAGGATGCGGCGGTGGTGATCATCGCCGGCCCCCAGTCGGACCTCCTGCCGACGGAGCTTCAAGCGCTCGAAGCCTACGTCAGGCGGGGGGGAAAGCTTCTCGTCCTGCTCGATCCCTTCACCGCACCTAGCCTCAGCACCCTTCTCAAGAAATACGGGATTCTTATGGGCGAGGACGTGATCGTGGATCGCCTCAGTCGGGCGTTTGGAGGGGATTACCTTCTTCCCGTCATCACCGAGTACGAGCCGCACCCGATTACGAAAGACTTCACACTCGCTGCCATCTTCCCCTTCGCCCGGACGGTGGACGCGGCCGAGGCACCCCTGCCAGGGATCACCGTGCAGATCTTGGGACGGACCAGCGCCGGAAGCTGGGCCGAAACCAATAAGGCGGCCCTCGACCGGGGAGAGGCGCGCTATGACGAGGGGAAGGATCGGCAGGGTCCGGTGCCGGTAGGGGCGGTGGCGACAATCGACCTCGGGGTCGAGGGTCGAGAGTCAAAAGTCGAGGGTCACAAAGAAGAAAAACCTGTGAGCCGTGAACCGTCAACGGTGAACCGAAAGAAAGGCAGGGTTGTCGCCTACGGGACCTCCGGGTTTATCGCGAATAACCGTCTGAATGCCTCAGGGAATCGAGACCTCTTCCTCAATTCTGTGAGTTGGCTCGCTGAGGAAGAAGAGCTGATCGCCATCCGCCCGCGTCAGGCCAAGTTCACCCCGCTGGTCCTCACCGCGAGCCAGGGCTGGCTCGCCTTCTGGACAACGGTCATTCTCCCACCACTGGCTATCGTGGGAACCTGGATCACTGTTTTCCTTCGCCGGAGGCGGTCTCCGTGAGGTTTCGAACCACCCTCCTCCTCGCCGTCACCCTGGCCGTGCTCAGCCTCGGCTACTACCTCCTGGAACTGAAGGAAGCCCAAAAAGAAGCCACGACCAAGCTGGCTTCTTTCACGGAGGAAGAGGTCACCAGATTCAGTATCCGGCGTGGCGACCAGGTGATCACCTTG
This sequence comes from Candidatus Methylomirabilota bacterium, assembly GCA_019456075.1. Lineage (GTDB taxonomy): Bacteria > Methylomirabilota > Methylomirabilia > Methylomirabilales > CSP1-5 > CSP1-5. The sequence goes on along the minus strand of VRUN01000029.1, from coordinate 4,502 downwards.
GCCAAAGGGGAAGGGGGATGGCGGATGAACCAGCCGGTAGAGGATCGGGGGGACGAAAAGGAAATTATCTCCCTGCTGGGCAATGTGACGCGGGCGAAAATCGAGCGAACCCTGAAGGCCAAAGAAGAGACGATGGGCGATTTTGGCCTCCAGGATCCTGCCATTGTCCTCACCGTTCACCTCAAAGATAAAGAGCAGCCATTCACCCTCGAGGTCGGAAGCAGCACTCCTGCCGGTTTCTCCGTGTACGCTCGCCGACGCGGGGAGGAAAAGATCCTGCTCGCCCCCGCGACCGTGAAGACATCCTTGCAAAAGGAGCCTTTCGCGTTCCGAAGCAAGGTCCCCCTTTTCTTCGAGCAACATGCGGTAAAGGGGTTGCGCCTCCACGCCGGTTCCCTGCGCCTCCGCCTTGAGCGAGAGGAGAAAGAGGGGTGGCGCATCACTCAACCCATCCCGGCCAAGGCAGATTCCGGGAAGGTCGCGGACTTCATCCGGTCCCTCACGGAAGACCACATACAGGCCATCCTGGATACGCCGCCGGCCAATCTGAAGAAGGTGGGGCTGGACCCTCCCCGAGGAGAGATCAGACTCACTCTTGAAGGAGGAGCCGAGGTCAGTCTCCTCCTCGGGTCCCAGAAGAAGGCAGGAGAGGGATACGCTCGGCGACGCGGGGAGGAAGACGTCCTAGAGCTCAGTGCAAATTTTTGGAAAGGCCTTCCCAAAAAGGTGGAAACTCTGAGAGACCGAAGCCTGCTAGCCCTCGACCGCGGAAAGGTCCAGCAGATTTATCTCAAAACCCCGAAGGGGCGAACGCTCTTGAGGAAGGATGAAGGGACCTGGACGATCGAAGAGCCGGAGGAGGCCTTAGCGGATCAGCGGGTGATCGAGGATCTGCTGTGGGATCTCGATGGGGCCCGGGTCAAGGAGTTTGTGGCCGATCACGCAAAGAGTCTCAAGCCCTACGGACTTGACGCTCCCGCGGTGACGATTCGTTTCTTGGATCAAGAAGAGAAGTCCCTCACTACCTTAGCGCTGAGTAGGGCGAAGAAGAAGGAGGGGGCCTATGCTCGCGTCGGGAACAGCCAAGCGGTTTATCTGGTGGAGTCACGGCTCTACGAAGAGCTCGACAAGGGGCCTTTCGACCTCCGCTTCCGGCGGCTCTTGAGCTTCGAAACCTGGGACGTGGGGAAGATGGAGTTATCGATGAATGGCCAAGAGATCCTTTTGGAGAAACAGAAAGAGCAGTGGAAACTCAAGAAGCCCAAAGAGGGTAGGGCGAAATATTCGGCCGTGATCGCCCTCCTGAACGATATCAAGAACCTCAAATGGCAGAAACTGGTGACGAAAGAATCAACCGACCTTTCTCGCTACGGTCTCGATAAGCCTGCCGCGGCCTTCACGCTTACCAAGACGGACGGGAAATCCCTGGGCACCCTGCTCCTCGGAAAGACGGAGGGAGACCTCGTCTACGCAAAGCTCCAGGAGAAGCCGGAGGTGTATGGAATCCCCTCCGCGTTTCTGCAATCCCTCCCCAAGGAGCCTGCCGCCCTCGCCGAGTAACCCCTTACCCCGGTGGGGCCATCGGCTGAAACCCCCCCTTGCCATCTCCCCGATAGATCCCCGCCGCGTCGAGCGAGGCAAAGATCACGGCGAGATCAGGTTTTCCGTCCCCGGTGAAATCCCCCGTCGCGAGTACGATGGGGTCGTCAGGGAGCTTCACGTCCGCTAGGCGGGTGAAGGACCCGGTCCCATCCCCCTTGAGGACGGTGAGGTCCCTGCTGCTGCGATTTCCGACCACCAAATCCAACTGCCCGTCCCCGGTGAAGTCGGCGGTTGCAATGGGGTGCGGATTGAAACCGGCTGGGAATTCGGCCAGCTTGCGCAGACCTCCCTTCCCGTCACCGGCCAAAAGGAAGACCGCATCCTCCCCTGCGCAGACAACCGCGACATCCGGGTGAGCGTCCCCGGTGAAGTCGGCGATGGCCATATAGTGGGGAAAGCGCCCAACCTTGACGCCCTTGGAAGTGTGGAAGGTTCCATCCCCCTTGCCGAGGAGGACGGAGATAGTATGGGAGCCCAGGCTGGTCACCAGAAGGTCCATGAGGCCGTCCTTGTTGAGATCGGCCTCGGTCATGATGTGGGGCCGACGACCCACCGGGTACTCCCCGATCTGTGAGAACTCCCCCTTCCCATCCCCCCGGAAGATGAGGACGCGCGAAAGAAGGGTGTCGGCCACCGACAAATCCATGCGGCCGTCCCGATCAAAATCCCCGACCACCGCCGCCACCGGCGCCTGAAAGATCTTCATGTCCTGCCGCTTTGCGAAGCGGCCCTTGCCGTCATTAAAGTATAAGGTCGCGCTCCCCGCACCACTATTAGTCGAGACCAGGTCCAAGTGCCCATCGCCGTCGAGGTCTCCGGCCGTCACCCACACCGGACCCCGCCCGACCGCGTACGAATGGTTCGACATCACGCCACCCTTGCCGTCTCCCAGGAGAACTGTCACCTTCCGTTCTGCCGAGGCGGCAACGGCGAGGTCCAGGTGTCCATCCATATTGAAGTCACCCAGAGTCACTGAGTGGGGAAACCGTCCAGCTTCGTGGGCAGAGGACCGCCCGAGGCCTGCAAGCACTCCCCCCAGGCCGAGCCCGCAGAGGAGAATCCCCCAGAACCACTGCTTGCGTCTCATCACCATTCTCCCCGTCTTGATAGACCTCAGCGTTCCTTCTCCTTTGACCCCCGGGCCTTCTTGGTTAGGGATCGCAGGTACGCGACGACATCCCAGATTTCCGCATCGCTGATCACGCGCCCGGCACCGGGCATCAGCCTGCTCCTTCCGACCGCTTCTCCACCCCCCTTGATGATGTCAAACAGAAACTGATCCGAGAGCTGGTTCATCAGCTCCGGGTCCGAAAGGTCCCGGATCGGGATAGGGGGTGGAGGAATTTTGTTGCCCCAACCCCAGCCTTCCCCGCGTCCGCCGTGGCACTGAAGACAGTATTCCACGTAGAGCGCCTGCCCCTGCTGAGGATCGCCCTTTTGCGCGGCCAAGCCAGGCGTGCCGAGGACGAGGATTCCAATGACCACGACTGGAAGGATGCGGAAGGCCAAGGTACCGCTCCTGACTCACTGCACTTCAACCGAAATTTCTCTCAGCGACTCGTGAGGAAGGTATGACCGGCACTCATCGTCGGGTGGGCTGCGCATAACCCTTTTCCCCCTGGCTGTCGAGCACCGAATTCCTTCTCCCCTGACAGTTCAAAAGGCGGTATGATGTGGTGGACGGCGTGAGGAATATTGGCAAATGCGGAAGGGCCGGTGGCTCACTCTGTGGGGCCCGAGCGGCATGGGAGGAGATGGGTGACACCGCTGAATGGTGTGAAAATCCTGGATCTGACTCGCATCATTTCCGGCCCATACGGGACGATGCTGCTGGCGTTCCTGGGGGCCGAAGTCATCAAGATTGAGGAGCCGCTCGAGGGGGATCAGGCGCGCAAGACCACTCTCTATTACCAGGATGGCTTGAGTGCCGCGTTCATCGCCGGCAATGTCGGGAAAAAAAGTGTGACCCTGAACCTCAAGACGGAGAGGGGGCGGTCCCTCTTCCTGCGACTCGTCGAACAATCAGACGTCGTCACCGACAATTTTCGCCCCGGAACCCTGGATCGCCTCGGCTTGAGCTACGAAACCCTCACGGCCGTGAATCCTCGCATCATCGCCTGCTCCATCTCGGGCTACGGCGCCTGGGGACCGCTCAAGGATGCCCCCGCCTTCGACCTCACTGTCCAGGCCATGGCCGGCCCGATGAGCATTACCGGCGAGCCGGGGCAACCCCCGGTGAAGATCGGGGTCCCCATCGGCGACTTGGCTGCAGGAATGGCCGCCGCCTTGGGCGTCGCGGCGGCGCTGTACCGACGCGAATCAACCGGGCGGGGGGAACGAATCGATGTGTCGATGTTCGATGTGCAGGTGAGCTTCCTGCATTATCACGCCCAGTACTATCTCGCCTCGGGTGACATACCCCACCCCGTGGGCTCTGCCCACCCCAACGTCGTCCCCTACCAGGCCTTTAAGACCCGGGACGGCTACCTGGTCGTTGCCCTCTGGGGCGTGGATTACCTCTGGCCTGTTTTCTGCGAATGCATCGGACGACCCGACCTCGTTCAGGATCATCACTTCGAAACCAATACCAACCGGGTCAAGCATCGGGAGCTCCTCATCCCAATCCTGGAGGAAATTTTTCATCGCCAGCCCACACCGGACTGGATGGCCATCTTCGAGCAGCACCGAATCCCTGCTGCTCCGGTCCACACGATCGACGAGGTCCTCGCCCTTCCCCAGGTCGCAGCCCGTCAGATGCTCCTCACGTTAACGCACCCGGCGACGGGCACCCCCCTCCCGGTCCTTGGGAATCCGGTGAAGCTGGGGGGCGACCGGGCAGAAGGGGTCTTGCCTCCTCCGCTCCTCGGGCAACACACCGAGGAGGTGCTCACGGGGTGGCT
>VRUN01000028.1 GCA_019456075.1 Candidatus Methylomirabilota bacterium | reverse complement strand
AAGGACTCGCGCTGTTGGGATGAGGCGGACCGTTTCAACCCCGTAGGGAATCTTGAAATGCAGACCCGGGCCCTCCGTCCGAACGACCTCTCCAAAGCGCTGGACCACACCGGTTTCCTCTGGCTGGACGGTGAACCAGCTCGACCAGAGCAGGAACGCGCCGAGCACCAGGACCACGATGCCGCCCATCCCCCCCACGGGGGGCAACCGCCGCCCCGCGAAGAGTCCGCGGAGCCGCTCAAAAAGGACCCGAAGGTCCAGGGGAGGTCTCCCACCTCTCGGGCCCCAACCCTGCGCTGCCATAGCGTACCTCCTGTGAGGGGAATGGAATGCGAATTGAAAGTCCTTCGACCGTATCACACTCGCCCTCCCGGTGCAACCTCTCCCTCCGCGAAGATCGAGATGAGCAGTGCTGTTGAGGTGGGGGTGTCGGCGTACCTTAGCGGAAGGGGCGCTCGCCCGGGATGGCTTCCGCGGGCCTCAGCGCCTTGAGGGGGGGAAATTGCTCGGCGAGGGTTCTTGGGACCCTTCCCACCGGCAGCCCCAGGCGGTGTTTCATCATGGTGGCATTCGCCGCCGCCTTGCCGCGGGGGTGGCGGCCTGAAGGTTTTCCCGCCGGGGCGTCATATCAGCATGGGCCTTGACGGTAAAAATGGTCTGGCCGCCCGCTTTGGCGGCCATGGCCTCAAGGGTCTTCGGGCTCGGCATCTGGTAATAGGTAAAGGTGATCTCTACCGTGTCGAAGCGCTCCGCATAAAAGCGGAGCATGTCCTGGTCCCAGAGCCTTTCCGGGTAAAAGGCTCCCTTCCAGTCCGCATATTTGAATCCGGAAGTCCCTATTTTGATGTGGTCGGCTGTCAGCGCTGCTCCCTGTCACTCCACCCGCACGTGCCACCGCTCATAGAGGGTTTCGGGGATTTCCTGCAGGAACCGAGAGGGCTTCAGGATGAGCTCCCGCCGGCGGAGGTCGGTCGCGCGTTGCGGATGGCAAAAGTATAGTTGATCCTTCGCCCGTGTTGTCGCGACATAAAAGAGGCGTCGCTCTTCTTCGACCCCTCCCTCTTCGCGGAGCGCCGCGGCTGACGGGAACCATCCATCGACCAGCCAGATCACAAAAACCACGCTCCACTCCAGCCCCTTGGCCTGGTGAATGGAGGAGAGGATCAAGAGCTCATCCCGGGGTTCGTCCCAGACGACGTCCTCTCCGGTGATGACGCCGAGGAGGGAAAAGTCGGTGAGCAAGGCTTCCAGGGATTCGTAGCGGAGGGCGAAGGTGGCGAGTTGCTGGAGGTCCTCTGTGCGGGAGACCCAGTTCGTGTACCGTGCCTTGAGGTGATCCTGGTAGCCACCGGCGAGCACCGATTCGATCATCTGCGCAGGGGCCCGCGGGAGGGCAACGAGGCGCTCCAGGAGAACCAGGAATTCTTGAAAGCCCCGCCGGGCCCTCGGCCCCAGGTTTGGGAGGAGCGCCCTGAGCGCCTCCAGATTCAGCCGCTCGCTCTGCCCCGCCACCGCCTGCCAGATCTCGTCGGCCGTCGCGTTGCCGACGCCCGGGTGGAGTTTGACCGCCCGCTTCCAGGCCAGCTCGTCTCGTGCGTTCGCCACGATCCGCAGATACGCGAGCACGTCCTTCACGTGAGCCTGCTCGTAAAATCGGAGCCCGGAGCGGATTTCGAAGGGGATGCCGCGCCTCGTCAACTCCAGCTGCAACTGGATGCTCTGGTAATGGGCCCGGTAGAGTACGGCCATTTCATGGAGTGGAATGCCTTCATCCCGCAGCTCCAGGATCCGTTGGGCCACGAAGGCAACTTGCTCGTCCTCATCGGTGAGGGGGGTGAGGGCGGGTTGAAGCCCGGAGGGCCGCACCGCCCTCAACGTCTTGTGGTACTGATGAACGTTGTGGGTGATGCTGGCGTTGGCGAACTCGAGGACTTCCGGGGTGCTCCGATAATTGATCTCTAGCTTGTGGACATGGGCATCGGGGTAGCGATCGGTGAAGCGGAGGATGTTGGCGTAGTTTGCTCCGCGGAAAGCAAAGATTGACTGGGCATCATCCCCCACGACCATGAAGTTGCGGTGATGGGAGGCGATCCGATCCAGGATCTCTCCTTGAATCGTGTTGGTGTCCTGATACTCATCGCACAGGACGTGGAGGAACCGTTGCCGGTAGGCCTCCAGCACCTCCGGATGTTCTCGGAGGAGACGAAGCCAGAGGCTCAGAAGGTCGTCGTAATCCACCAGGTTGTCCTTGAACTTTCGCGCCAGGTACCGGCGGGCGATCTCAAGAATCTCTCCCTCAAAGAGGGTAAAGAAGGGGTATCGCTCTGCGAGCACCTTGGCGATCGACCGCTCGGTGTTGATGGCGGCGCTCAGGATGTCCTGGAGGACATCGCCGCGGGGGAACCGATGTTTCGTTACGGCGATCGCCAGATCGGTCACACACGCCTGGAGAAGTTCTTTGGCGTCTTCCCGGTCGAGGATGGTGTATTCACTCGTGAGGCCGACGAGGCTGGCATGGCGGCGGAGGACCAGATTGCCGATGTGGTGGAAGGTGCCGCCCCAGACCTGGCGGCTGTCGCCCCGGCTCACCTCGGCCACCCGGCGGAGCATCTCGCGGGCTGCCTTATTGGTAAATGTGACGAGGAGAATTCGGGAAGGATCCGTCCCCTGATCGAGGAGATAGGCCACCCGGTAGGTGATGACCCGGGTCTTGCCACTCCCCGCGCCCGCGATGACCAGGTGGGGACCGCGGCCAGCGGTCACCGCCTGAAGCTGCGCGGGATTGAGCTGGGCCTCATAGGCCGAAAGCTCGACGGGCGCCTTGGCCGTCTTCAGGACGTATTCCTTCACCCCGCTGCCCTCTCGGTGTGCAATGGAATCACCATCGTTCAGTCCCGCCTCGATTTTTCTTCCGCGACCTTTTGAGCTGCGTGTCGAGAAAAAAACCTACCGCCTTCCGCCGGAATTCGCCACCTGGAGGTGATGCGCTCTGTCAATCGTTACGGGGAAGGACAAGGCGCCGTTCATCGGATTCTGGAATGCCTTCGCCTACCCGGAATTTCACCAGCGAGGGGTGATCGGGGATTCGCGAAACGCGCACTCATGGAAGGAGGAGAGGGCAGGTACGGGTCACCGCTTCCGGAACTGGTAGACGATTTCCCCCGGCCGAACCAGGCCCAGGTCCCGTCGGGCGATCTCTTCGGCGTGGGAGGGATGACGGCGCATCGCCTCGACCTCGTGCCGGAGCAGGGCGTTGTCATGCTTGAGGGTTTCGATCTCCAATTCCAAATGTGCTTTGACGCGGCCCATGTGGTACAGCTGGAGCAGGCCCCGATCCCCATGCAGAGACAGGAGGAGCAGGAGGCCGAGGAAACAGAGTAGGAGGATCAGGCCCGGCCGCGGCCCTTTGGTCTGCCTCTGAGGTGAATCCTTTTTCGGCATCAGCGTGCTCTCAATGGGCGGAATACCTCCACACCGGGAAAGCGGGCCGCCGCCCCCAACGTCTCCTCAATGCGGAGGAGCTGATTGTACTTGGCCGTCCGGTCCGTCCGTGAGGTGGAGCCGGTCTTGATCTGTCCGGCGTTGACCGCGACAGCCAGATCCGCGATCGTGACATCCTCGGTCTCGCCGGAGCGATGGGAAATGACCGTGGCGTACCCCGCCTGCTTCGCCACGGCGATGGTTTCGAGGGTCTCGGTCAAGGTGCCGATCTGGTTGACCTTGATCAGGATGGCGTTTGCAATGCCCCGGGCGATGCCCTCGCGGAAGATCGCAGCGTTGGTGACGAAGAGATCGTCCCCGACCAGTTGGACCCGTTCCCCCAGGGCCGCGGTGAGAAGTTCCCATCCTTCCCAGTCCCCCTCGGCCATCCCGTCCTCGATGGAGACAATGGGATACTGCTGTGCCCACCTGGCGTAAAAGTCTACCATCTCTTCCCGGCGGAGTTCCTTCTTGGCCCCGGCGAGGAGATGATATCGATCCCCCTCGTAGAACTCACTGGCCGCCGGGTCAAGGGCCAAAAAGATGTCCCGCCCCGGGTGATACCCGGCCTGGGTGATGGCCTCGAGAATCACCTCCACCGCCTCTTCGTTCGAGCGAAGATCGGGGGCAAAGCCACCCTCGTCCCCGACGGCAGTGTTATAGCCTCGCTTTTTCAGCGTGGCCCGCAGATTGTGAAAGACCTCGACGCCTATCCGGAGCGATTCGGCGAACCGCGCCCCGGTGACTGGGACGATCATGAATTCCTGAAAGTCCACGTTGTTGTCGGCATGTTTGCCCCCGTTGAGGATGTTCATGAGGGGAACCGGAAGGTCTCGCGCAGCCGTCCCTCCCAGATACTGGTAGAGAGGCAGGCCAGCCTCATCTGCCGCCGCCTTGGCCACGGCCAGGGACACCCCGAGGAGCGCGTTTGCCCCAAGCTTGCTTTTGGTGGGTGTGCCGTCCAACCCGCAAAGAGTCTGGTCCACCTGGGACTGGTCGGTCGCCTCCAAGCCGACAATCGCTTGGGCAATCCGCGTATTGACGTTCTCGACGGCCTTCAGGACCCCCTTGCCCCGGTATCGCTCAGGGTCGCTGTCCCGAAGCTCCACTGCCTCTCGCTCGCCGGTGGACGCCCCCGAGGGGACCGCGGCCCGGCCGAAGGCCCCGCTCTCGAGGTTGACCTCGACCTCGACAGTCGGGTTCCCCCGGGAATCGAGAATCTCTCGGGCGTGGATTTGGACGATCTGACTCATGGACCCTCTCGTGCTATGCGCCGTACACCAGCTCTTGGCCCACCTCGGTGAGCCGCTCCAGGTCTTCGGCGTTTTTCGCTTCCACATACAGACGAACAACCGGCTCGGTGCCGGACGGACGGATCAAGATCCAGCTGTCGTCCTCCAAGAGCAACTTGGTCCCGTCCACCCGGAGTATCTCTTTGATTTTTCGCCCAGCGAGATGGGGCCGAGGGGCCTCCAGTTTTTCAAGGAGGCGATCCTGCTCTTCGGGTTTCAGCGAAAGATCGATCCGGCGCGAGAGGAGGGTTCCGACCTCGGCGTACAGCTCCTCCAGGAGCTGCTTGAGGGAGGATCCTCTGCGGATCGCCACCAATTCTGCTACGAGCAGACAGGCCAAGATCCCATCCTTCTCGGGGACATGACCTCGAATGGAGAGCCCGGCACTCTCTTCGCCAGCCAAGATGACCTTCTCCTGCATAATCAAATCGCCGAGATACTTGAACCCGACAGGGGTTTCATACAGGGGAACACGATATTTGCGGGCGATCGCATCCACCAGATGCGTGGTAGCCACAGAGCGCGCCACCCCTCCCGAGACCGGACGCGTGGTGAGGAGATGCTTGAACAGCAAGGCCAATATCTGATTGGCGCTTATGACCGTGCCGTCGCTGTCTACGATCCCGAAGCGGTCGGCGTCCCCGTCGGTGGCGAGCCCGAGGTGAGCCTTCCGCTTGACCACCCGCTCTCCCAATTCCAGGAGCCGCTTTGGGGCCGGATCCGGCGCGCCGCCGCCGAAGAAGGGGTCGCGCCAGTCGTGGAGGACCTCGACCTCACAGCCCGTATCCCGGCAGGCCTCATCGAGGTATCCCCGGCCGGTTCCGAAGAGAGGGTCCACAACGACCCTGAGGCCGGCCTGGCGGATGGCGTCGTAGTTGAGGAGGCTTCGCAGATGTGCGAGATACGGATCCAGCGGGTCAATCATCGTGAGGAGCCCAGCCTTCTCTGCGACCTCGACCTCCACAGTCTCCACCTGGGGATTCGTCAACCGTTCGTTCGCCCGGGCCTCGATGAAGCGGGTCACCTCGGGCAGCGCGGGCCCACCAGTGGCCGTGGAAAATTTGATTCCGCTCCACTCCGGTGGGTTGTGGCTGGCGGTGATCGTAATGGCGCCGCCCGCCTGCCGTCGCAAGACTTCGTAGGCGACCACGGGGGTGGGCGTATCCCGATCACAGAGGAACACGCGGATCCCGTTTGCGGCCAGGACCTGTGCCGCCTCCTGGGCGAAACGTTCCGCAAGGAAGCGCGTATCGTAGCCGACCACGATCCCCCGCTCCTCCAGCCCCGCGGCCTTGATGTGGTCGGCGATCCCTTGGACCACCACCCTGACCCGGGCGAAGGTGACGTCATCGGCGATGATCCCCCGCCAGCCAGATGTCCCGAACTGAATCCGTGTCATCGTCTGCTCATAAACGCGCGCAAATATTCTCGAAAGTATAGGAAGCGGAAGCGCGCACTGTCAAGGTGAATCGGCCTGTTGCGGCCGGCGGGACGCCGGGGATGAATGCCGGCCGGTGCCTGACCGGTTGGTCTGTCGCCCGGGAAACTTCTTGCGAGAAGCGCTGGTTTTCATTATACTTAGGCCATCTCTGCGGGAATGAGCTGAGCACGGGGACCGGGAGTGGCCGACGAGAAGATTCTGGTTATCAATCGCGAGCAGCCCGCGCGCAAACAGCTCGCGAAGCTCCTCAGCCAGCGGGGTTTCCGGCCGGCGGAGGCCTCAAGCGGTGCGGAGGCCCTGAAGAAGCTGGAGAAGGAAGACTACGCCGTCGTGCTCCTCGACGTCACGGTGTCACGGCCCGGTGCCGTCGAAATTGTTGGGCAGCTCCTGCACATCAAACCGGAGCAAACCATCGTTGTGTGTGCCCCACCGGGGAGTGCGGTGGTGAGCGCGGCCCTGACGAGGGGAGCGTACAATGTCATCCTCAAGCCAATCGAACCGGCCGGTCTCGAGTTCGGCCTCCGGAACGCCCTGGAGCGATATGACCTCCAGCGGACGAATGCCCTGCTCCGCCAGGAGACCCTCCAGGATGACCTGACGGGTGTCCTCAATCGGCGGTATCTGGATCGCTATCTGGACGAGGAGATCGAGCGGGCCCGACGGTACAAACACCCCTTTTCCCTCCTCTTCTTCGACGTGGATCACTTGAAGAGTATCAACGACCAGTTTGGGCATCTGTCGGGGAGTCGGGTCCTGGTAGAGGTGGTGGGGGTGATCAAGACGAAACTGCGGCGGGCCGACAAGATCTTCCGGTTCGGGGGGGACGAATTTTGTGTCACGCTGCCCGAGACGGATCTGCGAGGAGCGGTGGGAACGGCCCACCGCCTTCGCCAGGCAATCCGGTCCCATCGGTTCCGCCCCGTGGAAGAAGTGGAGGCGTCTTTGACCGCTAGCTTTGGCGTGGCCTCCTATCCCGAGAACGGGGCAACGGGGGACGCCCTCTTGCACCACGCCGACGAGGCCATGTATCTCATCAAGAACGAGGCGAGAGACGGGGTCGGGGTCAAGGAGAGCCCATGAAGCGCCTGAGTATTCTGGGCTCAACCGGCTCGATTGGCGTTCAGGCCCTGGAAGTGGTCCGGGCCCACCCCGACGCCTTTCAGGTGGTGGCGTTGGCGGCGGGGGGACGGCTCGACCTGTTGACCGAGCAGGTCCTGGAATTTCGGCCGCACCTGGTTTCGGTGGGCACGCGAGAAGGGGCGCAGGCCCTCGAAGAAAGACTCCGCGCCTTTCCGGTCAAGATCTGCTACGGGGAAGAGGGATTGGCCGAGGCCGCGGCCTACTCCGAGGCCCAGCTGACCCTGCTCGCGGTCGTGGGGGCGGCCGGGTTGACGCCCGCCATTGCGGCAGTCCGAGCGGGCAAGGACCTGGCCCTGGCGACCAAGGAAGCGTTGGTCATGGCCGGAGCCCTGCTGACCGCTGAAGCGGCCGCTCGCGGGGTCAAGCTGCTTCCCGTGGACAGTGAACACTCGGCCATCTTCCAGTGTCTCGAGGGTGGCGGGCGGGCGGCGCTCAAACGGATTATTCTGACCGCGTCCGGCGGAGCCCTGCGGTATGTCCCCAAGGAGCGGCTCGCCTCGGTCACCCCCGAAGAGGCTTTGAACCATCCGACCTGGAACATGGGGAAAAAGATCACCATCGATTCTGCGACGTTGATGAATAAGGGGCTCGAGGTGATCGAGGCCCGGTGGTTGTTTGATATCGACGTCAAGCATGTGGACGTCATCATCCACCCGCAGTCCATCGTCCACTCCCTGATCGAGTATGTGGATGGCTCGGTCCTCGCGCAGCTTTCTCCTCCCGATATGCGTCTCCCGATCCTCTATGCCCTCAGCTACCCGGACCGCCTCGCGAACGCCTTCCCGACCTTGGATCTGGTGCACGTCGCCTCGCTCACCTTTGAGCCGATAGATCGGGAGCGGTTCCCGTGTCTTGAGTACGCGTACCAGGCGGTCCAGATGGGTGGGACGGCGCCGGCGGTCTTGAATGCCGCCAATGAGGTGGCGGTGGAGCTGTTCCTCGGTGGCGAGATTAGCTTTGGCCAGATCCCTCAGGTAATCGAGGCTGGGCTGCGGGCGCACCGGCCGGGGGACGGCGGAAACCTGGACGAGATCCTGGCGGCGGATCGAGAGATTCGGGACTATCTTTCCCACACGTATCGAGGAAAGGTCAATCAGGGGTCATGAGCTTTACGACGATTGTGATTTTCATTGTCGTCCTGGGACTCCTCATCTTTGTCCACGAGCTGGGACACTTTCTGGTCGCCAAGCGGGCGGGGGTCGGGGTGCTCAAATTCTCTCTCGGTTTCGGGCGACGGCTCTTTGGCTTTACGAAGGGGGAAACCGAGTACGTGGTTTCCGCCATCCCGCTGGGGGGCTATGTCAAGATGGTTGGCGAGGACCCCCGCGAGGTCGTGATTGATGACACCGGTCAGGCCTTCGATGGCACGGGGCAACCCCTGGATCTCGAGAAGTCGTTCGCCCACAAATCCGTCCGGAGTCGGATTGCCATTGTCCTCGCCGGCCCGGGAGCCAATTTTCTGTTAGCCATTGTGCTCTTCTGGGGGGTCTTCGCTCTGGTGGGTCGCCCGGTCTTCCCACCGGTCGCCGGAAAACCGGAGGCGGACTCTGTGGCCGCAGCGGCCGGGATTGAGCCCGGCGATCGGATCGTCGCGGTGAGGGACAGTCCGGTGAGAACGTGGGGCGAGATCGAGGGGGCGATCGAAGCGTCACGGGGGGAAGCCGTCAGGATCCGTATTGAGCGCGATGGTGTCTCCCGGGACATCACGGTCACCCCCCGCCGGAAGATCTTCACCGATTTCTTCGGCGATGAGCAGCAGGTGTGGACGATTGGGGTTGGGCCCTTTATCTCGCCCACCGTGGGCCGTCTGATGGAGGGATTTCCCGCCGCGGAGGTCGGTATCCGGGTTGGGGATCGCATTGTCGCTGTCAACGGGGAGCCGGTGGACACCTGGGGAGAGCTGGCTGACCGGATTCACACGCGGGCTGATCAGGAAGTGACCCTGATGGTGGAGCGGGCTGGGGAACGGTTTTCGATTACGCTGACACCAAAGGCCTCCAGCCAGCAGGGTGCCATGGGCCAGACCGTGAGGGTGGGGCTCATCGGTATCAGCCCGGCAGAGGCTTACGTGTACGAGCGGTTAGATCCACTCACCGCGCTGCTCGACGCCACGATGCGAACCGCGACCACGAGCGTAAAGATGGTCTGGGTGCTCGTAAAGATCGCGGAGGGGGCCATCTCCCCCAAGACGATCGGCGGTCCAATCCTCATGGCCCAGATGACGGGCGAGCAGGTCCAGCAGGGGTTTCTCAACCTGATCTTTTTCACCGCGCTCCTCTCGATTAACCTGGGGGTCTTGAATCTCCTTCCCATCCCCATCTTGGACGGGGGGCATCTCTGCTTCTTCTTTATTGAATTGCTCCGCGGCAGTCCCGTGAGTGTCAAGAAGCGCGAGCTTGCTCAGCGGGTGGGTCTGGCACTTTTGTTGGCGTTGATGATCTTTGCCTTTTATAATGATATCTTTCGATTACTCCAGAGTCCGTAGTGTGATATAGTCCACATTCCGACTACCGACGACCGAAAAGGAGGGTCCCTTGGTCTCGGTCATCGGACAGCGGTCATCGGCAAACGGGGGTCAACATGGTGGAGCGACGGAGGACACGGGAGATCCAGGTAGGGTCCGTCACGATTGGGGGGGAGGCGCCGGTTTCGGTCCAGTCCATGACCAAGACCAATACCAGCAATGTCGAGGCCACCGTCGATCAGATCTGGGCTCTGGAGGCGGCCGGCTGTGAGCTGGTTCGGGTGGCGGTCCCGGATGAAGAGGCGGCGGCGGCCCTGCATAAGATCCGTCCCCAAATTCGTATTCCGCTCATTGCCGATATCCACTTCAATTACCGACTGGCCCTGAAGGCGCTGGAGGAGGGCGTGGACGGTTTGCGCCTCAATCCGGGCAATATCGGAGCGCGCTGGAAAGTGGAAGAGGTGGTCCGGGCTGCCCGAGACCGCAAGGTGTCGATCCGCATCGGGGTGAACGCCGGCTCGTTGGAAAAGGAACTCATGGCGAAGTACGGGGACCCGACGCCCGAAGCCATGGTCGAGAGCGCGATGAAGCATATCCGGATCCTCGAGGACCTGAATTATCCCGAGATCAAGGTCTCCCTCAAGGCCTCGCACCCGCCGATGATGATTGCCGCCTACCGTCTGCTGGCGACGAAAGTGGACTACCCCTTTCACCTGGGAGTGACCGAGGCCGGGACCGCCTTTCCGGGAACGGTGAAATCCGCGGTGGGAATGGGCGCCTTGCTGTCTCAGGGCATCGGCGATACCATCCGGGTCTCCCTCACCGAGGACTGTGTCGAAGAGATCAAGGTCGGCTTCGAGATCCTCAAGGCGCTGGAACTGCGGCAACGGGGGCTCAATATCATTGCCTGCCCCTCCTGCGGGCGTGTCGAGATTGACCTGATGGGCCTCACCAAGGAGGTGGAGCGACGGTTGGCGGCCCTGGGCCTGAAGAAGGCGTTGAATGTGGCCGTGATGGGTTGCGCCGTGAACGGCCCGGGCGAGGCGCGGGGGGCAGATATCGGCATCGCCGGTGGGAACGGGGTCGGCATCCTCATTAAAAAGGGGCAGATCATCCGCAAGGTGAAAGAATCGGAGATGGCCGACGCCCTCGTGGAAGAGCTGCAGAAGATGGTGGAATCCGGCGAAGCCGAAGACGCCTCTCCCGGCGCCGAGGGTCTGCTCACCATACTTCCCAAGGAGTGAGTCCCGCCTTTTTCCCATACCATGCGGTGGAGTAGCCTACTTATTCCCACCCTGAGGGAGGATCCCGCCGAGGCGGAGGCGGTGAGCCACCGGCTCATGATCCGCAGTGGGCTCGTCCGTCAGCTGGCTGCCGGGATCTATTGCTACCTTCCCCTGGGACACCGGATCCTGGATAAGATCAATACCATCATCCGAGAAGAGATGAATCGGATCGGAGGGCAGGAGATTACCCTGCCGGCGATCCATCCGGCCGAACTCTGGCAGCAGACCGGTCGGTGGGCCGAGATTGGTGAGGAGATGTTCCGCCTGAAGGATCGGGGAAGGCGGGATATGTGCTTGGGGATGACCCACGAAGAGATCATCGCCTGGCTGGCCGCGAAGGAGATCCGCTCCTACCGGGAGCTCCCCCAGATTTGGTACCAGATTCAAGTCAAGTTCCGGGATGAGGCCCGGCCCAAGAGTGGCGTCCTCCGGACCCGGGAATTCCTCATGAAGGATTCCTATAGCCTGGATGTGGACGAGGAGGGGCTCCGACAGAGTTACGCGCTGCACAAAGAGGCGTACGGCCGGATTTTTGAACGGTGCGGACTCACGTTTTACGTGGTGGAGTCCGACCCCGGCATGATGGGAGGGGCGGGGTCCCACGAATTCATGGCGCCGTCCCCCGCAGGGGAGGATGAGGTGGCGCTGTGCGGATCCTGTGGCTACGCGGCGAATATCGAGCTGGCGGCGTCGCGGCCTGCTCTGCCGACCTTTCCCTCGTGGTCATCCCTCGAGGAGATCCCCACCCCAGGGGCGAGAACCATCGAGGAGGTCTCGACCTTCTTACAGATTGATCCCCGTCTGACCCTGAAGACCCTCATGGTCATGACCGGGGATGGGCCCCTCCTCTGCCTCCTCAGAGGGGATCAGCAGCTCCACGAGCGGAAAGTGCAGCATCTCGTCGGCCCGTTCCGCCCGGCCCATCGCGACGAGGTCAAGGAGTTTACCGGGGTAGAGGTGGGCTTCCTCGGCCCGCTCAATCTCGAGCTACCCCTGCTGGCCGATGAAGCCCTGGCTGAGGGGGTCTACGTGGCGGGGGCCAATCGGGAGGGGACCCACCTCCGGGGGGTGGTTCCGGGCAAACATGTGCGTGCGCGGTATGCGGATATTCACCGGGTGCAAGCGGGAGAGGCTTGCGTGAAATGTGGAGGGCTTGTCACCGTGGAACCGGTGATCGAGGTTGGAAACATCTTCCAGCTGGGCACCCGGTATTCCACGGCGCTCAAGGCCGTCTATCTCGATGAGAGGGGACAGGAACGTCCCATCGTGATGGGGAGCTACGGGATCGGCCCGGCCCGGATTGCCGCCGCCGCGATTGAACAAAGCCACGACCGCGACGGGGCAATCTGGCCTTCGAGTATCGCCCCCTTCCAAATCCACCTCGTCACGGTGAATGTCAAGGATGCGGCCATGCGAAGCCTGGGCGAAGAGCTTTACCGCTCGCTCGCGGCGGCGCATGTGGAGATGCTCTACGACGATCGGGATGAGCGACCCGGGGTCAAATTCAAGGATGCGGATCTTCTCGGGATTCCCTATCGCGTGACGGTGGGAAGCCGGGCCATCAAGGACGGGCAGGTGGAGATTCGCAATCGCCGGACCAAAGCGGACTCGATGGTGCCGGTCGCGGACACCGTGCCACACATTCAGGCCCTCCTCAGTCGCACGGATGGGAAATAGCGGTGGCGGAGGGACGAACGGGGTCCTACGGAACGGGGACGGGAGGAGGACAGGAGGCGAATCGGAAGGGCTACTCGCCGGAGGTGTTTGTGTCTGCCTTGTTCTTCTGGTCGTCGCCGCTTGTGTCGGAAGGGGCCTCGGTGTCCGTCTTCTCTCCTTTCAGCTTATGCCCTTTAGCGGTCTTTTTTCGTTTGTAATCGGTCGCGTAAAATCCGGGCCCTTTAAAGACCAGGGCGGGAGGTGAGAGGACCCGGTGAACAGGTCCGGAGCACGTGACGCACGACGCGATCGGTTCGTCGGAGAACTTCTGGATGACCTCAAAGGTATGGCCACAGACTTCGCACTTGTACTCGTAAATCGGCACGACCACTGCCTCCATCTGGACTCGCGGTGGAAAGACTAACCGGCATTGATAGTATCTTCTCCCCCGCTTGTCAAGTTCTTTCTCCCCGTAGAGAGCGATGAGTCGCGAGTATCCATCTCTTCCTGTTGTCGCTGTCGGTGCCATCGTAACCAAGGCGGGCAAAGTATTGCTGGTCCGTCGGGCAAGGGAACCGAGTCGGGGTCTCTGGTCCCTCCCGGGCGGCGTGGTCAAACGCGGAGAAGGGCTGCAGGAGGCGGTGGCACGCGAGGTCAAGGAGGAATGCGGCATCGACGTGAGGGTGGAAGAGATTGTCGAGGTGTTGGACCAGATTCATGCCGACCGCGCGGGTCGGGTCCGCTATCACTATGTGATCATCGACTTCCTGGCCTCCTGGCGCCGGGGACGGCTGAAGGCCGCATCGGATATCTCAGAAGCCTCGTGGGTCGATCCCGGCGCGATCAGGAACCTCCCGCTGACCAAGGGATTGGCGGTGGTGGTCGAGAAGGCCCTTGGGCGCAGGCGCCGCGTGCGCCCGCCGCGGCGAAATTGACGTCCCCGGTCTGCCGTGTTAGAGTAGAAGATAGCTATACGTGGAGTCTCCCCCACAGGGCTCGTGCGCGCAACGCATGCAGATCCAGCTCAACGGTAAAGAACGAGATGTGGGCGAAGGGATCACGGTTGCCCAGCTCTTGGAAGAGCTGGATGTTCGCCCAGAACGGGTGGCGGTCCTGGTCAACCAGGGGATCGTCAAAAAGCCCTCTTACGCGTCCACCACGATCCGGGAAGGGGACGCGGTCGAGATTCTCACCGTCATGGCAGGAGGGATGGAGGAGTTCCGATGACGGAATATACGGAATATAAGGACCAGCCGCTTCGATTCGGCGGCAGGGAGTTCGCCTCGCGCCTCATCGTCGGGAGTAGCAAGTACCCGGACCCTCCCACGATGCAAAAAGCCTGGGAGGCCTCAGGCGCGGAGATCATCACCGTGGCCGTTCGGCGCATGAATCTGGCGACGGGGGGCTCCCTGTTGGATTACATCGATCTCGACCGCTACACACTCCTCCCCAACACGGCGGGATGCTACACGAGTGAAGAGGCGATCAAAACGTCCATCATCGCCCGCGAGATGGGGTTGTCCGATATGGTCAAGCTCGAGGTCATCGGGGACGAGAAGACCCTGTTCCCTGACACGGCGGCGCTTCTGGAGGCGACGAAGATACTGGTCAAGGAGGGCTTCATCGTCCTACCGTACACCAACGATGACCCGATTGTTGCCAAGAAACTCGAGGACGCGGGGGCAGCCGCCGTGATGCCTCTCGGGGCCCCCATCGGATCAGGTCTCGGCATCCGGAACCCGTATAACATCAAGATTATTCTGGAAGTGGTGCGGGTGCCGGTCGTCGTGGATGCCGGTGTGGGGACCGCCTCCGATGCCGCATTCGCCATGGAGCTGGGCTGCGAGGGGGTGCTCATGAACACCGGAATCGCCGGGGCGAAGGACCCGGTCACCATGGCGACGGCGATGCGCTATGCGGTCGAGGCGGGTCGGCGGGCCTATATGGCCGGGCGCATCCCGAAGAAGCTTTACGCGTCCGCCTCCACCCCCCTTGAAGGGATGCCCGAGCTGATTTAAGGGCAGTTCACAGGCTACGGCGAGCTCAGCCGCGCCGTTCACGGTTCACAGTTACCAGGGATAAGACCGGGTTTTTCCTCTGTACAGCCTGCAGGAGTAGTCTCCCCGTCCCATGTCTGCTCCCAAAGAAGATCCCCGAACGTGGGGATTGTATGTGATCACCGATCGCACGCAGACCTTGGACCGGTCGCTCGAGGAGGTCATTGACGCCAGCCTCCACGGAGGAGCTCGGGCCTTTCAGCTGCGGGAGAAGGATCTGGAGGGACGAGAGCTGACGGCACTGGCCGAGCGGCTCCTTCGCCTCATCCGTCCAGCCGGGGGCCGGCTTCTCATCAACGATCGGATCGACGTGACGCTGGCCGTTGGTGCCGCCGGGGCCCATCTCAGCCGGCGGGGCTTTCCGCCGGCCGTCGCGCGTCGCCTCTTGGGTCCCGCACGGCTCCTGGGCGTTTCCTGTCACTCGGTGGCCGAGGCGGAAGAGGCGCAGGACGGGGGAGCCGACTTCATCCTCCTTGGTCCTATCTTCTTCACACCCTCGAAGGCATCCTACGGTCCGCCTCTGGGCCTCGAGCTCCTCCGACAGGTCCGGCCACGGATCCACCTGCCCCTCTTCGCCATTGGCGGGATCAACGCGGCGAACCGGGAAGAGGTCCTCGCCGCCGGGGCAGACGGCGTCGCCGTTATCTCCGCGGTCATGACAGCCCCCGACGTCTCGGCGGTGGTCAAAGCTCTCTGCGCGTAGTTGCCGGCGAGCGGCGACGATGGTGGGGACCTTTTCCTTGTGTCGCTGAAAGAAAAAAGCCGGAAGGGACTGCCTTCCGGCTTTCTGCGTTATCCTAGAGGAGGACTAGGTCCTGAGTTACCCGAAGGACTGCTTTACGGCACTCTTAAGATCTTTTCCTGCCTTGAACCGCGGAACCTTGGCCGCCGGGATGCGGATGACTCTGCCAGTCTGCGGGTTTCGACCGTTGCGGGCCGCCCGTTTGGCGACCGAAAACGTCCCGAAGCCCACCAATGTGACCTTCTTCCCCTTCTTGAGGGAATCCCGAATCGACTTTAACGCACTCTCGAGGGCTGTTTCAGCCGCCCGCTTGGTCATCCCCGAGCCTTTGGCCATTCTGTCGACCAGCTCCGCTTTTGTCATGCCTAGTCACCTCCTTTCGGCTGGCCTAATGGAAGGAATAGAGAGATGCAAACGATGGCGGGATCAGGATGATAGGCGTATATCAGAGAGCCGAAAAAGTGTCAAGGAGAAAGTCGGCCGAAAATCGCGACAGGGTGCCGCCTGCGCGGCTTCGCAGGCTCAGCGCTCGGGTTCGGTGTGATGTTCTCCGGACTGTCGCGTGAGCCGCCTGCGCCACTCGGCGAGCCGTCGGCCGATCTCGGCTTCGTATCCCCGATCGGTGGGCTCATAGTAGGTGCGGCCCTTCAGCTCGGGCGGCAGGTGTTCTTGATCCACGAGGGCATCGGGGGCATCGTGCGCGTACTCGTAGCCCACGCCGTACCCCATGCTGTGCATGAGCGGAGTCGGGGCGTTGCGGAGGTGGAGCGGCACCGGCGCGATGGGCGCCTGCTCCACGTCGGCACGGGCCTGGTGGTAGGCGCGGTAGACGGCGTTCGACTTGGGGGCCGTGGCGAGGTAGCACGCGCACTGGGCCAAGGCCAGCTCCCCCTCCGGACTCCCCAGAAAGTGGTACGCGTCCTTGGCCGCGATCGCCACCGACAGGGCAGTGGGATCAGCGTTGCCGATGTCCTCGGAGGCGACGCGGATCAGCCGCCTCGCGATGTAGAGGGGGTCTTCTCCCGCGGTGAGCATGCGGGCCAACCAGTAGAGCGCCGCATCGGGATCGCCGTCTCGCAGGCTCTTGTGCAGGGCGGAGATGAGCGCGTAATGCTCTTCGCCGGTCTTGTCATAGAGCAGGGTTCGGCGCTGCGCGGCCTCTTCGACAGTAGACAGGCTGATCTCGAGCGTCCCGTCCGGACGCCGGGGGGCAATCTGGGCAGCCAACTCTAACGTGTTCAGGGCGGCCCGGGCATCCCCCGAGGCCAGGCGAAGCAGATGCTGCCGGCCATCGGGGTGGAGCCGTGGCTGCTCTCTACCGAGGCCCCGTTCCGGATCTACCAGGGCTCGCTGAACGATGCGATCGAGGTCGGCTTCAGCAAGGGGATCGAGCCGAAAGACTTTGACCCGGGAGAGCAGTGGGGCGATGACCTCAAAGGAGGGATTCTCAGTGGTGGCACCGATGAGAGTGATTATTCCTTTCTCCACATGGGGGAGAAAGGCGTCCTGCTGTGCCTTGTTGAATCGGTGAATCTCGTCGACGAACAGGACGGTCCGCCGTCCGTCCCGTTGCTCATGCCATTCCGCCTGTCTGATCACCTCCTTGATCTCCTTGATGCCGGCGATGGCGGCGGAGAAGGGGACAAAAACGGCCCGAGTTCGCTCAGCGATCAGATACGCGAGGGTGGTCTTCCCCGAGCCGGGAGGCC
Source organism: Candidatus Methylomirabilota bacterium (assembly GCA_019456075.1). Lineage (GTDB taxonomy): Bacteria > Methylomirabilota > Methylomirabilia > Methylomirabilales > CSP1-5 > CSP1-5. The sequence goes on along the minus strand of VRUN01000028.1, from coordinate 5,125 downwards.
CCCAAAGGATCATCGATGGGATCTCGCCGCGGTCGAGCGCGAGGCGCAACACCCGGCCCTCGTCCAGCAGATGCGTCTGCCCCGCGAACTCTTCCACCGTTTGCGGACGCATCCGATCCGCGAGCGGTGCCCGCCGACTTGGCTTTCCCTTTTTGGGCTGCTCGAATAGCTCCACGGCTTCGCTCAAACGGTGGCTAGTCACTCGTGGCTGGTGACTGGTGATCGACCCCGAACCCACCAACCACCAATCACTATTCACGAACCACTAGCCACCAACCACCAACCACGAGTCACTAGCCGCTGGCGCGTCCATGCGCCTTGAAGACGGGTTTGCGCTTTTCGAGGAAGGCCTGGGTGCCTTCCTGGGCGTCCCCGGTCGCGACCGCCATGGCGAAGAGGGTCGCCTCGTATTCGAGTCCGTCATCCAGGGACATCTCGCATCCATTGGTTACGGCCTCGAGACACAGCTCGAGGACGACGGACGACTTCGTTGCGAGGAGCCGCGCGAGCTTTTCCGCCTCGGGCATCAGGTCTTTTAGTGGAACCACCTTATTGACCAACCCGATCCGGTACGCCTCCTGCGCGTCGATCATCTCTCCCGTGAGGATCATCGCCATCGCGTGCTTGCGTCCCACTTGACGGGGGAGCCGCTGGGTCCCGCCCCAGCAGGGGTTGAAGCCGATATTGATCTCGGGTTGGCCGAATCGTGCGGTTTCGGCGGCGATGGCCAAGTGGCAGGCCTGAGTGATCTCGCAGCCGCCGCCTAACGCAACGCCGTTGACCGCGGCGATGACCGGCTTGCCCAATCGCTCGATGAGGGTGATGAGATGCTGTCCTCCGCGGGCAAATTGGTTTCGGGCGGAAGCAACCCCATGCGCCAGGCCAGCTTGGATCTCGCGAATGTCGCCGCCGGCAATGAAGGCCTTCTCTCCGGCTCCGGTCAGGATCAACACTCGCACGCCGGGGTCATTGCGGGCGGTGCGGAGGGCCTGATGGAGTTCCTGTTGGGTGTGTGGGGTCAAGACGTTTAGGGCCTGGGGCCGGTTGATGGTGATCGTAGTAATGGCGTCGGTGGTCTGCACGTGCAGGTGCTCGTAGGCCATGGTCTCCTCCTATGGCGTTCGGCGGACATCAAAAGTCTGGGAGGAGAGGACATTGCCATCCGGGTCCACTGCCTCCACCTCCCACGATCCAATCCAGGTCGGCGGGATGCGCTTGCGACTCCAGGTCCGCCAGTGGGCGGCCTCGATACCGAGGGAGATCTCTACGATCTTTTGTCCGTCGTAGTACCAGGCGTGGGTGATCTGGGTGGACGTGCGGGCTCCCACAATCTCAGTAAAGTAGTAGAGCGCTCCGACCGAGGGGGGAAAGACGGTCGCGGCGTCGATCGGTTGCCGGTCAATGACGCCGGTCGTCACCACATCCCGGATCACCCGGAGCACACTTTGCCCTGGCTCTGGCTTTTGCTCCTCAGAGAGGGCTAGCGTCGGAAGCACCACCGCCACCAGCGTGCCCGCCGCCGTCTTCCTCCATGTGCTCATCGGTGCCTCCTTTTATGGCGTCTCCATGTCCGCCACGAGGTGCTCCACCGCCTCGACGGGGTCCGCCGCCTTGAGGATCGGGCGACCAACCACGACATAGTCTGCACCGGCCTTGAGCGCATCCCGGGCCGTGGCGACACGCCGCTGGTCGTCATTCTCGGCTGCTCGAGGTCGGATGCCGGGGGTGACGAGGAGCAAGTCGGGGCCGAGACTGCGGCGGATGGCCCCGGCTTCGTTCGGAGAGGCGACCACCCCGTCGAGTCCTGCCTGCTTGGCCAGGCGGGCAAGCGAGAGTACCTGCTCTTCTATCGCCCGCCCGATGCCCAGGGTCTCGAGATCCGCCTGCGCCAGACTGGTCAGGACGGTCACCCCGAGGAGCCGGGGGCGTTCGATCCCGATGGTTGCGGCTTTTTCGGCCGCGGCGTTCGCCGCTCTGCGCATCATCTCGTATCCCCCTGCGGCGTGGAGGTCCAGCATAAAGACTCTCCACTCGACGGCCTGCGCGACCGCGGCGGCCACCGTTTGGGGAATGTCGTGGAACTTGAGGTCGAGAAAAACCCTGCCTCCCCGATCGTGGATCCGGGAAATTACCCGGGGCCCCTCGGCGGTGAACAGCTCGAGCCCCACCTTGAAGAGGTGGATTTTACCTTCCAGTCGCTTGACGATTCCCTCGGCTGTTTCCCACGAGGGAAGGTCCAGGGCGAGGATGAGCCGATCCCGTGCAGTCATCGCATCCCTCAGGTCCTGACCGTGAGCCGCATCAGGTCCCGGGCCAAGAGGATTGTCCCGGGAAATTGCTTTTGGCAGGGGGTGAGCAGGTCTTGGCCATCACAGGCGGGATAGAAGTGAGTGAGCAGAAGCCTCTTCACGCCGGCCCGGGCTGCCATCTCGCCGGCCAGGCTGGGCGTGAGGTGACCCGGGACTTTCTGATCCTCCGGAAAGGCGCATTCGAGGATGAACAGATCGGCCCCGCGGGCCAAGTCGATCAGGGCGTCGGAATAATCGGTGTCGCCCGAGCAGACGAGCGAGCCGTCTTCCGCGTCAATTCGATACGCCAGGCTGACATCGGTGTGGGGGACGGATCGCGCCGTGAGTCGCCACGGGCCAAAATCGATCGTCTCTGGTTTGAGTTCTTGAATATCCAGGGTGAACGGGAGGTTTACCATCCAGGGGCCGTATAGTTCCCCCAGGAGGTGGTAATGGCGCCGAAGCCCCGGCGGCCCGCCGACCCAGAGGGGGCGCTCTCGTCCAATCTCGGGACTCCGCAGGGCAAAGAGCAGGTGGGGGAAGTCCCCTACGTGGTCGGGATGGTAGTGGGTGTAGAGCACGCGGTCCAAGTCTTCGAGCCTTGCGCCGGCCCGAAGCAGTTGGTGCAGAGTGCCGGTGCCCCCGTCCACGAGGAGCGACTCATCCGCCACCTGAACCAGGAGTCCAGGCGAGGCCCGTTCGACTGAGGGGACGGCAGTTCCCGAGCCGAGGACGGTTACCTCCATGCCGGATTTCCTTTTTGAAAGGGGGTGACATACCTTATCATTGACGTGAGTTCGGGTCAATTGAGGGACGGCCTTGACGGTAGAGATCGAGATTCACCAGGGGAGCATCCTCGAGGCGGGGGTCGAGGCCATCGTCAATGCCGCCAATAGCCAGGGGTGGATGGGGGGCGGCGTGGCCGGCGCGATCAAGCGGGCCGCTGGCCAGCAGGTAGAAGAGGAAGCCGTCGCGCAGAGCCCCACCCCGGTGGGGGGTGCGGTCCTGACGGGCGGCGGGAAGACCCCGTTTCGGGGGATTATCCATGCGCCGACGATGGAACGTCCCGCCATGCGAATCCCAGTCGAGAACGTGGGAAAGGCGACGACCGCGGCCCTTCGCCTGGCGGAGGCTCAAAGCTTTTCCGCCGTGGCGCTTCCGGGCATGGGCACCGGGGTGGGGGGCGTCGATCACACGGCAGCAGCCATCAGCATGATTGATGCGATCCGGCAGTTTCCCGCCAGGTGCCTTCAGCGAGTCGTACTGGTTGACGTCGATTCCGGCATGGTGACCGCGTGGCGGCGGGCCGTGGCCGAGAAGGATGCCACCCTATGAGGCGATGGATCGTTGGGCTCATCCTGCTCGTACTGGTACGACCTGCGGAGAGTTGGGGGGCCTTCCAGCTCACGCCGGAAGTGACCCAGTACATCGTGAGCGGGATCGATCACATGGCGAACCTCGACTACTCGGAGGCCCGAGCGGCGTTCCGGCGGATCAAAGGCCTCGCGAGCGGTGATCTCCTCTATCCGTACCTGGAAGGGATCGTCGAGATGGATGAGACCATTCAGGCCGATTGGGAGGATGAGGAGAAAATCGAGGAGGTCCTCGATCAATTTCTCGAGCGGATGGAGCCGGTGGTGACACGAGGAGAGGCACTCTTGGAGGCGACGCCCGATAATCCGGATCTGCTCCTCGCGTTGGGAGTGATCCAAGGGACGAAGGCGGTCGTGGACCGGACGCGGAACAACTATTTTGCCGCGTATAACGGGATTCGGGCAAGTCACCGTCTTCTTACCCGAACGCTCGAGGTGGATGGGGATTGCGTGGATGCCCTCTGGCCCCTCGGACTGTACGACTATGCCGTCTCCCGCGTCCCGGCACTGCTCAAGCCCCTGGTTGCCCTCGTGCTCCCCGCGGGAGGCCGCGACCAGGGCCTCGAAAGACTCAAGCGGGCCGCGCAGGAGGGATCCGTCAGCCGGGTTCCGGCGACCGTGGCGCTCGTTCGAATCTTGATCGGCTTTGAGGAGCAGTACGCCGAGGCCCTCCCGTATGCGGAACGGCTGGCGACGCGATATCCCGGGAACCCAGAGTTTCTGTTTCTTGCAGCCTTCCTCTATTCCGAAACCGGGAACACCCAGCAGGCGCTCTCGGTGGCGGAGGGGATCCGGAAAGCGCTCGACCACAAGCACCCGTACTTTCCTCTAGAGCTGACCCCCAGGTATCTGCAGCTCAGGGGCAAGATCGCCATGGATGCCGGAGCGCATGAGCAGGCCCTCGCGTTTTTCCGACAAGCGATCGAGCAGCGAAATTCCAAGTACGCCTGGATCACCGCGTGGGCCCATACCCGGACCGGGATGATCTACGATCTCGATGGGGATCGGGAGAAAGCCGAACAGTCCTATCAGCGGGCCCTCGAGGTCGAGAAAGGGGGGCTAGCGCGCGAGCGAGCCAGGCAATATCTGTCAGAGCCCTACCAAGGAAAGGAAAACCAAGGGAGCACATAGCCACAGTCCTCCAACGAATGAAGTCGTGAGCCCCGTCGAACGGCCTGTCGTGAGCCCCGTCGAACGGCCTGTCGTGAGCCCCGTCGAACGGCATTGACCTCAAAGCCAGGTTCTGATATACACTAACTCCTTTCTTTGTCTGATAGATCACGTCTTTTGTCTTTATGAAAGGAGGGGGATACATGACAAAAGCGGACCTGGTTGCCCGGATGGCCAAGGATGCCAAGGTAACCAAACGGGCTGCCGAGGCGGCCCTCAACAGCGCCTTGAAGGGAGTGAAGGACACCTTAAAAAGAGGCAAGAAGGTCACTCTCGTTGGCTTCGGGACGTTTG
>VRUN01000094.1 GCA_019456075.1 Candidatus Methylomirabilota bacterium | reverse complement strand
GACCGTGTACTGGCGTGATCCTGAAAAGCAGCAATCCGTCGTCAAGGAAGGCTGGTGCCGGGCCGGTGACATGGTCACCATGGACGAGGATGGCTACATCTGGTTCCTCTCCCGTGAGGATGACCTGATCAAATCTTCCGGTTACCGGATCGGCCCGGAGGAAATCGAGGATGTCCTCGTCACCCACCCGGCCGTGGCGGATGCCGGCGTGGTCGGCGCTCCAGACGCGACGATGGGCCAAAAGACCAAGGCCTACGTCCAGCTCAAGGAGGGGAAGACGGGCTCGGAGGATCTCAAGCAGGAGCTGATTGAATTCTGCCGCGGCAAGGTCGCTGTCTACAAGCTGCCGCGGGAAGTGGAGTTCACTGACAAGATGCCCCGGGCACCGGGGCCTGGGGGCCCCGGCACCGGGAAGCTCCTGCGGCGCGTCTTGAGACAGCGGGAAGGTTAGAAGGCCAAGGGGTAGTACCGCACCAACTATCTCTCACTGATACTCCGCTCTGGTGCGGCACTTCCGCTAGTCCCGAAAGTCTTCGGGATTCGGCGCTCGGCCTGGGCCTCGCTGAGCACCCCCCAGGCGTAGGGGAGCTTCTCCCCTACAACCCCTCAGTGCCCCTGGCGAAACCTTGGGTTGCCTGGGAGGAGTTGGTTGGGGGGCACTAGTCGAAGCGAAGAACGCGGACAGAGGAGAGAGGGTCCCGACATCGTCGGGACCCCCTCTTTTTCTTGCCTCGCATGATCGGCTTTCTGTAGTATGAAACTTGCATTGAATTTTGGCGGCGACGTTCACGAGGGAGGGCCGAATGGCGCGACTGAGCATCGAGGACCGCGCCCTCTTCGTGCATTACGAGGATGAGGAAGAAGAGTAGAGGCGGATCTCGCCGCTCGAACTTGCCACGTTGACAGTCCCCTCTTTTCTCTTGACAGCTCCGATCGTGGATTGTTTAATGACCAGAACCTTGTTCTGTAGGGAGAACGAATAGGGGACTTGAGTGGTGGAAGATAGAGTTCCAGCGGTAGAGAGTGCAGTGCGGATCCTGAAATTTCTGAAGGATCGGAACCACCGGCCTTGGGGGGTCTCGGAGCTGAGCCGGTCCCTGGAACTCAACAAGAGTACGTGCTTCAACATCCTCAAGTCCCTCACCCAGCATGGCCTCGTGGCCTACGACGGCGGGACGAAAAAGTACGGCCTGGGGTCTGGTCTGATCGAACTCGGGGGTGCCGCCTCGACGGCCACCAGTAGAGCGACGGTGGCAAAGCCCTTCCTGCAGGATCTCTTTGACGAGCTGAAGCTTACGTGTCTCTTGGGTCAGCGATTCCAGGATCAGGTCATCATCGTTGATCGGGTGGAGGCTCAGGATCCGTTCCGGATCACGATACCCGTCGGTCAGGCCATCCCCGTGGGTCAGGGGGCCCTCGGGCGCTGCTTTCTCGCGTATCTTCCCGAGGCGGATCTCGACCACCTCTGGTCCCAGGGGGTGCTGGATCACGCTGACCCCCGGAAAGGGCAGCAGGTCGCCCCGATCGCGAAAACCTTGGCCAAAGTCCGGCATCAGGGCTTTGCCGAGAGCTTTGGAGAGATCGCCAAAGGGGTCAATGCTGTTGCCGCCCCGATCTTCGACCACCGGGATCAGGTGGCTCTGGCCCTTGGGGTTATTGGTTTTGCATCCATGCTTCCACCCCGCCGCCTGGCCCACTGCGGTCGAAAACTCCGCGAGGTCTCCGGGCTCATCTCCCGCATTATGGGAGGGGGCCAGAGGGGGTGAGTTTCTCCTTGACGAGACGAGATCCAGGTGGTATCCTCCCCTGAATTTCGTTCTCTTGGTCGAACGCATGAGGGCTTCTATGTCGCTCACGGATCGGGGAATCCTTCTGGCGCCAGGTGCGAGCGTGGAGGCGGCGAAGGCCAGCCTGGAGGCAGGGGCGGATGCGGTCTATGTCGGGCTCAAGGGGTGGAGTCGGGGGGGGGCACGAGGTGAGCTCACCCCGGAGGAACTCCATGAGGTCCTGGCCCTCGCCCATGAGAGGGGACGAACCGTGCAGCTTGCCCTCAATACCATCCCCCGAGGGCATGAGCTCGATTTCCTCATTGAGCGCCTCTGTGAAGTCAAGGCGTGGGGGATTGGGGGGATCATCCTCAACGACCCCGGAATCCTCGCCCGCATCCACCGGTGCTATCCTGATCTACCTCTGATCGCCAGTATCGGGTGTGGCGCTCTCAATCGACACGATGTTGCCTTGCTGGAGGAAATTGGCGCAAGTTGTATTGTCCTTCCTGGGACGTTAGATCCAGCAGAGATCGGCGAGATCCGACCCCATGTGAAAGCCCAGATCGAGGTCATGATCCACATGGTGGATGAGTTTCACCAACTGGGGAAGTGCTGGATGCCGAGCTATTACCGGACGAATGCCGCCCCGATCCCCGAGATGCCGGCAGATGGTGAGCGTCTCACCGGATCGATCAAGCGGGGGGGCGCTGGCGTCTGCTTTAAAGTCTGCCAGCACCCCTGGGACCTCTATGTGAATGACCAGAAAAAGGGCGAACGCATCCTCCCGGCCCAGCAGGTGAGTCGGGTCGCCGAGGTCGGCGCCTA
>VRUN01000027.1 GCA_019456075.1 Candidatus Methylomirabilota bacterium | reverse complement strand
GGTCTCGCTGAAGCCGCCGCTGATCACGATCGTCCCCTTCGCCCCCCGCTTCGCACACTGCCGAATGGTGTCCGCCACGAGTGGCGCTGGGATAATGACGACGGCCAGATCGACCTGGTCGGGAATGGCATCTATGCCCGGAAAGCACGGGCGACCGAGAATCTCAGTCGCCTTGGGGTTGATCGGGTAGACCTTGCCGGGAAAGCCTGCGTCGAGGATGTTCTTGAAAATCTTGTAGCCGAGTTTCTCTGGCGCGGTGGAGGCTCCGATGACCGCCACACTCTGCGGGCGGAAGAGGGCCTGAAGGGCTTCTTTTGATTTGAAGGAAGGGGGTACGGCGGGCATATCACCTCGTCGTCACAGGCATGAAGGCCTCGCCGACGCCTGCCGTTTGGGATAGGGCGCCGACGCCGATGGCGACCGGCGTTGTGTTTGTATCATGACCCCACCGGACTGTCAAGGTGCCGGAAGGTAATGGGTGGGCTGACCGCGCCTGAAGGCCTCATGGAAACTGGTCCACGCAATATCGAACCCAGCAACGGGGTGCCGACTTGTGTGACCGCAACAGGTTAGGATATGATGGCGTCGGGGTATCCCGGAGAGGGAGACGGAGGGGCCGGTGTACGAGCGACCTGAGGTTGAAAAACTCCAACGGGCCCTGAACAAAATGCAGGCCTATCAGGAGGACCTCCTGGGGAGCCTGCAGGATGGATTAGTGGTGGTAGACCGCCAGCTCAGGGTCACGTTCCTCAATCCGGCTGCCGAGGAGCTGTTAGGGATCTCGGGCGCCACGGCCGACGGCAAGCCCCTGGCGAGCCTGTTGGGAGATTCCTCCCCCCTGATACCCCTCGTGGCTCGAGCCTTTGAAACCGGGCGGGCCCATGCCGAGCATGAGGCGAGCGTGCTGAATCCTCGGGGAAAGATCTCGGTCAGCGCCGTGGCCTCTCTCTTGGCCGACCACAGCGGAGAGACCCGAGGGGGAGTTCTGCTTCTTCGGGACCTCACGCGGATTCGCGAACTCGAGGACCAGGTCCGCCGGGCGGAGCGCCTCACGGCTATCGGCACCTTGGTGGCCGGCATCGCCCATGAGATCCGCAACCCGCTGATGGGGGTTCGAGGCGCCACACAGCTTCTCCAGGCGGAGTCCTCCTTCCCCCCGGCACTGAAGGAATATACTGATGTTGTTATCCGGGAGGTGGACCGGCTGAATTCGCTCGTCGAGGGGATGCTCGCCTTCGCCCAGCCGAGCCCTCCGCGTTTGGTGGAGTGTAACGTCAACCAGATCATGGAGGAAATCCTGGCTCTGGAGGAACCAGTACTGGTGCGTCGGGGAATCACGGTTCGGCGCATCTATGACCCCCAGATCCCGCCCATCGCTGCCGATCCTGACCAGATCCGGCAGGTCTTCCTCAATCTGATTCGGAACGGGGCCGAGGCGATGGAGAGGGGAGGGGAGCTCACCGTGGAGAGTGCCTATGAACGCCGCTCCCCTCGATGCTTTGGGCTCTCAGTGGCGGTGGTGAAGGTGATAGACCAGGGTCCCGGGCTTTCGCCGGAGGCCCGGGAGCGCCTCTTCGATCCCTTCTTTACCACCAAGCCGACAGGGACCGGCCTCGGACTGGCTATCTGCCACCGGATCGTGGGGGACCACCGGGGGAGCATCGAGGTCGCAGACGCGGAGGAAGGGGGATGCGCTGCCACGGTCCTCCTCCCGCTAGGCAGCCAATAAGCGGAGGGAACGTGCCCGAGCCTGCGAAAACAAAAATTGTGGTGGCGGACGATGAAGAAAGTGTCCGGTGGGCCCTGAAAAAGGCGCTCGAGCGGTCAGGGTACGCTGTCCTCACGGTCGCGGATGGCCAAGCGGCGGTGGAGACCGCGGAGCGGGTAAAGGCCGATCTGGTCCTCATGGACATCAAGATGCCCACCGTGGATGGGCTTCAGGCTCTCTCCCTGCTGCGGGACCGCCATCCCGAAACCATGGTTATTATCATGACCGCCTTCGGCAGCCTCCAAGCGGCGGTGGAGGCCATGAAGCGTGGAGCCTACGACTATATCACCAAACCTTTTGATTTTGAGGAGCTTACACTGCTCGTCCAGAGGGCCCTAGAGGTCAAGGCCCTCACGCAGGAACTGAACCGGCTGAAGGCGCAACTCAGAGATCGGCAGGACCTGGATGAGATCGTGGGGACGAGCCAGGGCATGCAAATGGTATTCAAGCTCGTGGGCCAAGTGGCAGACAGCGGGGCAACGGTGCTCATTCAGGGAGAAAGCGGAACCGGCAAGGAGCTCATCGCGCACGCGATTCACAATAACAGCTCGCGGCGTCACAGCCCCTTTGTCACGGTCAACTGTGCGGCCATTCCCAAGGACCTGTTGGAGAGCGAACTCTTTGGTCACGAGAAGGGGGCCTTTACGGGTGCCGTCGCTACCCGCCGAGGGAAATTCGAGCTGGCCGACGGGGGGACCATCTTTCTCGACGAGATCGGGGAGATGGATCCGGCGCTGCAGACCAAGATTCTTCGCGTCTTCGAGGAGCGACGCTTCGAGCGGTTAGGGGGAGAAGTGCCGATCACCGCGGACGTCCGCATCCTGGCCGCCACCAACCGGGATCTTCGGGCCCTGGTGACGCGAGGGAGCTTCCGGGAGGATCTCTTCTACCGGTTGAACGTGGTGACCGTTACGCTTCCGCCCCTCCGGGAGCGTCAAGAGGATATCCTGCTCTTGGTGGACCACTTCCTGCGGCTCTATGCCGGAGAGGACCGCAAAGAGGTCTCGTCTGAGGGCTTGGAATGCCTGCTGCGCCACCCCTGGCCCGGCAATGTGCGGGAACTCGAGAATGTGATCAAACGGGCATGCCTCCTGGCCCGGACCCGCCTCATCCTCTCGGAACACTTTCCTGACGCCCTGCAGGCAGCTGCCCGTATATCCCAGGCTGAAGGATCTGTCAGCACGCCTGGAACCCTTGGGCGCGAAGTCCGGTCGGAGCTCAGGCGAGTCGGCGGGAAGCAAGATGGGCAGCTGTACGATCACATTCTCTCCATGGCCGAACGCCCCCTCCTGCAGGCCGTCTTGGAGCGCGTCGGAGGAAATCAACTCAAGGCTGCCGAGCTGTTGGGGATCAACCGGAACACGCTGCGGAAGCGGATGAAGCAGCTCGGCATCTCTGGCAAGCGCGAATCCCCTGGTGGTCACGACCGCTCCTAATCGCCTGGTATCAGCTCGGGCGTATTCTGTCCCATCAGATTCCATCTCGCTCGGTGGATGTAAAGGGAGTGATGGGTATGAGATGATTTGAGAAAATAAGAATCGTGGGGTTCTTTTGTGGCGGGTGGATGACTGTACCTTGATCCGGTAAGGGAGGAGACGCTTATGGGATTTCACAAATGTTGCTGTCTGTTTATTCCACCCCGGGTTCTTGAAAACTTGGCCAGAACTGGAGTCGAGCAAGCGCGGTTAAGCATTCAGCAAAGCCAGCAGAGCCGGGCAAAACGAGGCGCCAAAATCGTCGATATGGCGACGTTTACAGCGACTCGAAAAGCCGAGGCCGCGAAACGGCAGGTGTATGATTGCAAACGCACCTGGTTGCAACGGGTGAATCTCGTCCGAAGCGAAGGGGCTCCGGCCAGTACCGACGTTGCCGTGAACGACGCCTATAACTTTGCGGGCAAGCTGCGAGACTACTTCAAGAAAGTATTGGGCCGGAACTCTATAGACAACCTCGGCATGGACCTTATTCTCAATGTTCACTTCGGCCTGAAGTACATGAACGCCTTCTGGGATGGCGACGAGATGACATTTGGTGATGGTGACGGCGAGATCTTTATCAATTTCTCCAAGTCGCTCGATGTAGTGGCCCACGAGCTGGCCCATGGCGTGACGCAGTTCACGGCCAACCTCGAATATAAAAGCCAGTCAGGGGCCCTCAACGAGCACTTCTCGGACGTGTTTGGCAGCGCGATTACCCAATATGCCGACAAGCAAACCGCCGACGATGCAGATTGGCTCATCGGCGACGAGATCATGGGGCCGGACCTGTACGGGGAAGCGCTCCGCTCCATGAAGGCGCCTGGAACAGCGTATGACAACTCGCTTCTGGGGAAGGACCCACAGCCAGACCACATGAACAGCTACTACGCCGGTCCTGAGGATAACGAGGGGGTGCATATCAATAGCGGCATTCCGAACAAAGCGTTTTACCGTGTTGCGATGGACATCGGGACTGACAAGGCCGTGCTCGTCTGGTACGCTGCCCTTCAGAAACTTTGGGCCACGGCAAATTTCAACGATGCGGTTGGCGTGATCGTGGACTCGGCGCGGCTGCTTACGAGGGCTGGGAAGGTCCCTGTCGGCTCACCGCAGACGGTGCGCGCGGCGTTCAAAGCGGTAGGACTACCCACGTAAGGCAGAATCGAAGCGCGGTTTAGCTCTTGCTGGCCCTCGGACCCTCGGGATGGGTCCGGAGGTGCCAGGGGATTACATGGCTCCGATTGGAGTTCCAGTAACCATGCACATCGACTTCGAGTGTTCGGGAGGATTCGCGAATCTCCGGTTGATCTATCGTGCCGATACAGCAGAGCTTCCACAGGAACTGAGCAGTGAGCTCTTCGGGCTTGTGGAAGGCTCCGGAGTCTTTGAGCTGCAAGAGAGTGACGTGGCTCCTCAGTCCCCTGGCCCTCCTGATGTATTCTTCTATCGCCTCTCGCTGGCCGAAGGCGGTCGGAAGACGTCGTTATCGTTTAATGATGTCACGGCCCCGGCGCAATTGCACCCGTTGCTGGCGCGGTTGCGCGAGCTTGCGCTGGAGCAGAGGCGAAATGGCAAATGACCCCCGTCGGCTGAAGCCTGGTCCCGACGGACGGCGCCGAACCGTGCACGCTCGGATCGGCTATAATTCGGTGGGTGAGATGTTCCGTGCGTTTCAGGCGGGGATTCGGTATCAGATTCTCGGGTTATTCGACTTTCTGAAGGGTCCCGGGACGAGTTCACCCATGGTGGTCGCGCTGCATCGAAAAAAGTGCGAAGACTTTGCCTCGCGATATAACGGTCCCGGACAGGCGGCGACATACGGCGATTTCATCGCAAGCCACTTCGAAATCTTTCAGAGTCTGCGAGCCTCTGCTCGATGAGGTGGTGCTATTCGCCAGACTTGGCTAAAGATCGGATGTAAGCCACCACGTTCCAAACGTCTTGGTCGCTGAGGCCACCCCAAGCAGGCATGAGGGGGGATTTTCCGACGCTGGCGCCACCCTCTTTAATCACCGTGAAGAGGTACTCATCCGTTAAGGTCTTCATGTGCTGGCCATTCGCGAGACTCCCCGGCTTCGTGGGTAGGGCCCTGCTCACCGGGCCATCTCCCTTCCCGGCGGACCCGTGACACCTGGCACACATGAGATCATACGTTTTCTTCCCCGCTTTGGGATTCCCCTCTTGGCCGGCGAAGCTCGCTGGGGGAGCCGCGGTCACCAGCAGAAGAATAGAAACCACAAGCTCGAAGGCCCTCAATCCCTTCATGGCGATACTCCGCGAGAATGATGCTGTGGATAGGCGCTAGCGGGGAACGGACGCAGTGACTTGCAACACTTCTTCTGCCAATCCCTCCAGGAACTCCGGATCGGTATTCAATGATTCGGTGCGACGGAGGACGAGCCCCAGCTCCCGGGCTTTCTCCTGGGCCTCAATGTCGATGTCGTAGAGGACCTCGAGGTGATCAGCCACAAAGCCAATAGGGACCACGAGTACTTGGAAAAACCCCTCCGCTTTGACCTCCTTGAGGACCCCCACGAGATCTGGACCCAGCCAGGGAAATGACGTCCTTCCTGCGCTCTGATACGCTCGGCGCCAGTGGGGAAGTGACAGATGCTCGGCCAGGGCCCGGGCCGTTTCTTCCAGCCGAGCAGGATACGGGTCTTGCGTCGCCAGAATTTTCTCCGGGAGGCTGTGGGCCGTAAAAAGTACCATCGTATGCTCGGCACCTGGCTGGCCAAAGGCAACCAGTTGGTCCTGAATTCTCCTCCGCAGAGCAGAAAGGTAGTTCGGATTCAGGTGCCAGGTCCGGATGACGTGTGCCTTCACGTTCGGGTGACCCTCCAGGATGTCCCTCGCGTACCGCATGTAATCGTCGATGATCATTCGGGACTCGTGTGGTGCCAGCACTAAGGCCACCATCTCGCGGATGCCATCCCGGATCATCCGCTCGACCACCTCGGGGATGAATGGAGGGGAATGCTTCATGGCAAGAGAGACCCGAAAGCGTTGTGCCTCCTTCCGTTCCAACATTTCCTGAAGCCCCTTGGCCTGCGACTCCGTAATCTCGGTTAAAGGCGACACCCCCCCGATGTCCCGGTACCGCTCCTTCAGGTCCTCGACTTCCGCCTCAGTGGGCTCCCGTCCCCGACGGATATGGGTGAAGTAGGCTTTCACCTCATCGAGACTTCTCGGTGTTCCGTAGGCCATGAGCAGGACACCGATCATCGTCTCTCTCCCGTCGTGTGCACAAAATCGACCAGGCGCTTTACGCGCTCTGGTGGCGTAGTAGGAAGAATGCCATGCCCAAGATTAAAGATGTGTCCGGTAAGCGCTTTTCCCTCTTCTATTATGTTGGCCGTCTTGAGGAAGAGCTCCTCTTCTCTTCCGAGGAGCAGGCTGGGGTCCAGATTGCCTTGGAGGGCGTACGCGGCATCAAAATTTCCCTTTGCATAGGTCAGGGGAACCCGCCAGTCCACTCCAATCACCTCTGCGGGTAAGGTGGCGAACTCCGAGAAGAGATGAGCACTGGCCGTGCTGAAATAGATCCGAGGGACGCTCTTTCCCACTTGCTCGAGTTGTTCGATTACGTACGGTTTAACGGATTCCCGAAAATCCTCCGGCGAGAGGACCCCCACCCAGGAATCAAAGACCTGAACCATCTGAACCCCCGCCTCGATTTGAGCCCTGAGATACAGGGCCAGATTCTCGGCAAGCCGCTTCATCAGGGCTTTCCATTCCCGGGGATGGGCGTGAAGAAAGGCCCGGGTCTTGGGATAATCTCGAGAGGGTTGGCCCTCGATCAGATAAGAGACGAAGGTAAAGGGCCCGCCGGTAAAGCCGATCAAGGGTCGGTCCAGCTCCCGACGAAGAATCCTAATGGCCTCACGGTTAAATTCCAGGGCGGCAAGATCCAGAGGGGGAAGGGCCGCCAGCTCGGCGGGTGTGAAGGCTTTCCGCAAGACGGGGCCTTTCCCCTCCACCAGGTCAAAGGGAATCCCCATTCCCCACAGCGGGACCAGGAGATCCGAGAACAGAATCGCCGCATCCAGATCGAACCGCCGAAGCGGTTGAAGCGTGGCCTCTACCGTCAGCTCCGGTGTCCGGCAGATCTCCTCCATGGCGTATTTCTTGCGGAGCTCTCGGTATTCGGGGAGGTACCGGCCCGCCTGACGCATTATCCAGATGGGCGTCGTGTCCACCGGCTCTCGCCGAGCGGCCTTCAGAATTCGGTCACGCATTTTTTTCCGCCCTGTGCGTCATCCTCGGATCCACACCGACAGGTATAGAATGACGATGCCCAAGAGCAAGTTGGTCCGCCCGATCCAGAGAGCCACCGTGAAAAAACTTCCCCGTTTTTGGGCAGCAGCGGGGGCGATCCAGAAATCGTGCAGGCTCTTGAATACAAGCACGATCCCCACCAAAACCAGCTTGAGCGACAGGGGCCACGTGCGGTAATCCCAGCCTTGGCTGAGAAAATATGCTCCCGTCGTCAGGAGGATCGCAAACGCCATCCAGGACAGCACCCGGAAGGTCCTTCCGAGCACCCGAAGGGCAAAGGACCCGCCCTCGGGATGAGTCCGGAGTCGTGGCGCCACGGCGAAAAAGAGGATATTCCCGCCGATCCAGATCACGGCAGAAAGCACGTGCAGAAAGAGAACGCTGGTATAGACCATGCTTCACTCCAGAGTTCTCGGATCTCCCCTTCACTTTACTTCCATCCGTTCGCCTGGGAGACCGTTCCGGAGGGCAGTTCTAGGAGGTATCGGTTTCCCCATCCAAAGTGTGTCTCTGAAAGGATGAAAATTCGCTCTGGCAGGAAACGGAAGAACCGGAGGTCGATGCTTTCCTCCACCACTGCCCGGACAGAGAAGCGCTTCTTGGCCACTGGGAACCGACGGAGATAAATCCTGATGACGCGGGAAGCCTCTTTGCCCTGAAGCGTCTCTACCGTGCCCTCCATCTGAAGACCCCGCAGGGGCCGGGTTTCATTCGGATGAATGGCCGCAGATCCCCGGGCGACTTCTAAGAGATTCTTGATATGGCGGGTTGAGAGTCGAGACATGAAATAGAGGGCGACCGCTGAGGAATTCGCTTCCCAGGCGTAGATCACAGGGGCGGCCCACGGACCATCCTCCCCGGTGGTCGCCAGGGTCATGATCCGATTCTCCTCGAGCAGGGAGAAGCAGACCTCACGAAGCAGGGTGGGATCTTGGGACATAAGCGTGCGGTGTTACCCTTCCTTCCCGAAGACCTCCTGAAGCACCTCCTGCAGCGAGCCGTACCGCCCGGTGAAGATCGGGGTGTCACGTCGGGTAAACGGTCGAGCGGCCGTACTCCTGAGCGCCACGACCAGAGCGGAGAAACGTTGGAGGTCGTCGGTTTCGTACCCCACCACAAACTCCGAATCTGCGATGCCTGTGGAGTACACGAGCAGCTGCTCGATATCTTTAAAGGAGTGTCCCACCCGGGCGTGGTCCTTCATCATGGCCTGGCGCTCATCGGCGGACAGCTGGTACCAGTCGTGGGTTTTGACAAAAGGATAGACCACGAGATAGCGTTTCCGTTCTCCCGGGACCTCCACGCTGATGCCGCTCTGGCCCGTGTACTGCGAAGGGCGCACGAAACCCCAGAGGCTTGCCGTGAATTCCAGATTCGTCTGGAGCAACCGGCCGCCCACCTGTTGATACGCCTCAACGTCTTCCGCCGCGACCCAGAAGCCCAGCTCCGCAGAGGCGCGAAGCCCGACGAGGCTGTATGGGTATAGGGCCACGACCCCGGGGTCCCCCTGGGCTGCCTCCGCCGCCTCGCGAATCCTCTCCCGCTCCTTCGTGGTGCGGAAGCCTTGGGGCACCCGGAAGTAGAGGAACCCGTGGACCTTTATCTCAGTCATTCCGTCCTCTCCGCCGTAAAACCGGCATCGTCTGAATGAATATATGCCCGGAGGCCATCCGGGGTCAACTGAATCCGTCCATTCCACGAGAGTTGGTGCCGACATCCTCGCGCCAAGTTCCTGGGAGACGAAAGACGGCACAATCTTTTGGACAAAGGCGACGTCCGCGGTATTATGACCGCTGTCGTCGGCTCGCCGGCGAGGGGGCACTGCTGGGAGGAGGAATGACGATACATATTCTCGTGGCGACTGATGGGTCAGCGGAGTCCCGCGGGGCCGTCCACTTCGGTGCGTCTCTTACCCGGGCGTTGTCAGGCAGGTTGAGTCTCGTGCACGTCGTCCATCGAGCAGAGGATCGAGGGGATGGCGAATCGGTGTTGCGGTCCGCGCAGTCCGAAGCGGCGAAGGTCGGGGTGGAGGTGACGACCCGGGTAGAGGTCGGCGACCCAGGCGAGGCAATCGTCGGTGTGAGGCGTGTAATCGGAGCCGACATACTGGTGGTGGGAACCCATGGCAGAAGAGGGATGGCTCGGGTGCTTCTGGGAAGCGTTGCGGAGAGCCTCTACAAGGGTGGCGCCTGCCCGGTCGCGGTCGTGGAAAAATTTGACCAGCCCGGGCCATTCGGTCCACTCCTCGTGCCGACCGACTTCTCCGAGGGGGCTGACCAGGCGGTTCAGGCCGCAGCCTTCCTCGCGGGGAAGTTGGGGGTTCGCTTGATGGTGCTTCATGTCATGGCTGAGGTGCTTCCCCCCAAGGGAGAAAAGGATCCGAAGGCCACGCGGCGAGCGGCCGGTAGGCTGCACCGCAACGCAGAGACCCGGTTTCAGTCTCTCACCGAGACGCTTGGTCTGAACCTCGAGCAGGTTGACCTTTCTCTTGTGAGCGGCGTGGATGCAACCGAAATCGTACACAGAGGCAAAGAAATCCGCGCGGGCTTCATCGTCATGGGAACGCGCGGGCTTACCGGCTTGCCCCGGGTCCTCCTGGGAAGTGTGACCGATCAGGTCCTCCGGGAGACCCCCTGCCCCGTGCTGGTCGTCCCTCTGGGGACAGTCCGAAGCGGCTGGTGGTTGGGGGAGAGGGGGAAGTCTGCCAGGGATAGGTAACTCACAACGAGGGTGTGTACCCTCTAGAAACGCGTTGACCCGACCGTGATCGGTTGGGTGACCCTTTCCGTTCGGCAATCCGCATCTACTCCTCGGGATTTGGGAAGGGCCAGTGTCCCTTGGGGCTATCCCGCCTGGCGACTCGATTCCACTTGACAGCGAACACGACTGGAAGTATGGGATCGCTGTTCTGTGTCTGTCGCGGGCAATTACCCGAGGCTGGATGGAAGAAAGGCCGATTGTGAAGACGTTTCTGCAAGGGCTCTTCACGGGCCATGGTCCTCTAATTCCTCTGCTGGCCTTGGCGTCGGTCAGCGCCCTTATCTTTTTGGTTGCTTCGCGTCTGGTGCGCCACGCCGACACGATCGCAAAGGAGACAGGACTCGGCGGGCTCTGGATCGGATCGGTGTTGCTTGCCGCCAGCACTTCGCTTCCCGAAGTGCTCACCGCTGTTAACGCCGCCCTGCTCGATGCGCCGGATATCGGAGTGGGGGATCTCTTCGGAGCCAACCTCGTCAACTTGGTGATCCTGGCTATCCTCGACCTCGTCTTCTCCCGCCGGCGAGTCCTGGATCATGTGTCGAAGGAGCACGCGCTGTTCGGACTGCTCGGAATTCTGCTCATGGTGATGGCGGGGGTTGGCATTATCACCGGCGGTTTGGGCCGGATCGGTCACGTGGGACTCGAAACGATCATGATCGCTGTGGTCTACCTGGGAGGGGTGAGACTCTTGTATCGTTTCTCGGAGAGCCGGCCCCATCACTTTGGACCTGCCCACGCGAGTGGTTCCAACCGTACCCTAATGCGGGAGGCAGGAGCCGGTTTCACGCTCGGGGCCATTGGCCTCTTGGTCTTGACCCCCCTGCTGGTCCTGACTGCCGAGGCTGTCTCTGTCGAGACAGGGGTAAGCGCCACCTTTGTCGGGACCCTCTTGGTGGGTCTGGCCACGACAATGCCTGAATTGGGTACAACGTTCTCGGCGATCCGCCTGGGGGCTTTCGACCTTGGGGTTGGGAACCTCTTCGGCAGCGTGATGTTCAATATGGTCGTGCTCCTGCTTATGGACGTGGCCTATCCTCGAGGGCCTCTCCTAGCTTTTGTCTCTCGGGATCATGTCCTGACGATCCTTTTCGGCGTCACCTGTCTCGCGTTAGGCATCGTGGCCATCTTATCTCGTCGTCGTCGGGCTCGCCTTCTGCGGTTCGAGATGGTCCTAATCATCGGAGCCTACTTCGTGGGGCTGTGGTTGCTGTACACGCTAGGTTAGCCGTGACTGAAAGAGTACACTTTTCGTCGTGCTAGAAATTAATGTTTGGACCGTCTTCTTGGCCGCTTTCCTTACGGCCCTAGCCACCGGACTGGGGGCGATACCCTTCTTCATCGTCAAGAACATTAACCGGTGGTGGCTGAGTGTCTGCAATGCTATCGCGGCCGGACTCATGCTCGGAGCGAGCTATAGCCTCATCGCGGAAGGGGTCGGGTACAGCGCGGTTCGCGTAATCGTTGGCATCCTGATTGGTGTCGTCTTCATCGCCGTCAGTCGTCACTACCTCGCGGGCCGTGACGAGCTTCGCCTCGGTGGCTTGCAGGGGGCGGACGCTCTGAAGGCTCTGATGATCGTCGGCGTGATGACGTTACACTCGTTTTCCGAAGGGGTGGGCGTGGGCGTCTCGTACGGGGATGGCGAGGCGTTAGGTGTGCTGATCACCACGGCCATCGCGATCCACAATATCCCCGAAGGACTGGCCATCAGCTTGGTGTTGGTGCCGAGTGGAACTGCACCCTGGCGCGCCGGGCTGTGGAGCATCTTCTCGAGCTTACCGCAACCACTCATGGCCGTACCCGCCTTCCTTTTTGTGACCGCCTTCAAACCGATTTTGCCCGTAGGACTCGGATTTGCTGCAGGCGCGATGATTTGGATGGTCTTTTCTGAGTTAATCCCCGACGCGCTTGAGCACGCTTCGAGTAATGCGGTGGCTATCGCAGTGACGGTATCTATTGCGGCCATGCTGGCGCTTCAGGAACTGCTGCTCAAGAATTAGGAGTTGAACCCACATGATCGGCGGCTTGAGGCCCTGAAAAGTCATGTTGGTCGAAAACTCCTTGACAAAAACAGGAGGCTTTGGTACCAGTAGAGTCCTCTCGTGACTCTGACGTCACGCGAGAGCACACAGGCTCCACGGACGAGCCACTCGACAAAGGCCACGACGCCTCAAGGAGGATAAGGATGCTCCCTGAGGCGTTTTCATTTTGGGTGAAATCCACTCTAGCCACTTAATAAAATCATTTATCTGAGCGGAGGGAAATAAGATGGATATGTCAATCGAAGTATTAGAGGCCCGATACACAGAAGCGGCGGGAGCGCTCCCGGAGATCGAAATCAAGTTCCCGGCACTATTGGAGTCCGCGCCGGTGGCCATTGTAATTGTGGACGGCGACTGCCGCATCGTGCATGTCAACGCCAAGACCGAGCAGATGTTCGGCTACCAGCGGGATGAACTGTTCGAGCAAACCTTTGAGATCTTGGTGCCGGAGCGCTTTCGGAGTACCTATGTCGAACACCTCGCGGAGTTCCTCTTGCATCCTTGCGCGAGGCCGATGGACCTTGGCCTCGATCCCGTCGGCCGACGAAAGGACGGGACCGAGTTCCCCCTTGAGGTTGGTCTAAGTTACATCAGGACGCGGCGTGGTATTCTCGTCAAGAACTTCATCGTGGACATCGCCGAGCGCAGGCGGTCGCAAGAAGCGCCGGCAAGCTAGATAATAGAAGTTGCACACCTCGGCACCGAGGTCCAGATCTGCCCTGTAGCCCGCCAGATGGGACACGCGGTGTCCCTCCGGGACATTCGCGTCTCGCCGCATATCCTCTCCAAGCCAGGGAAGTATGAAATGGGTCTGTAAATGAGCCTTGTGTCTAACGGCGGAGAGGAGTATCCTACGTCCGGAGCGGACGAGCCCGAGAGCCGCGAGGGAACCGCGACAGTCATTCGCTCGGATGTGGCCGAGGCAGCGCAACCGTCCGGGGAGGTTTCGTGTGCTGGTTAAAGACTGGATGCGGCGAAGACCAGTAACCGTTTCCCCCCAAGAGACCCTTCGAAGCGCGTGGCGGGTCATTCGGGAGCACCGGATCCGGCACCTCCCGGTCGTGGAACGGGGTCGATTGGTCGGAATCGTCACCGACCGGGATCTGAGGCACGCGCTTCCCTCTCGGGCGGTCGGCCTCGAAACGCACGAAATCCCTCATCTCGCCGAAAAGGTCAGCATCTGGGAAGTCATGGCCCGAGCGGTGGTGACCATCGATCGCGAGGCTCCCATCGAAGAGGCAGCCCGCCTTCTCTTGAAATACCGGATCGGGGGTCTCCCGGTTGTGAAGGGAGAGACCCTTGTCGGCATCATTACGAAAACTGACCTGGTGCGGGCCCTCCTCGAGCGGCAGGAGGGGAGCCGTCCGCGCCCGACCTCCCGTAAGAGAGCCCGGAGAACCCCGCGGAAGTCGAGAACCCGGTAAGAGGCTTTCCTATCATCCCTAAAGCCTCTCTTCCTGTGACATCATTGTGGATGTGGTGATGGATACTTTCACACCGCCGGAACCGATCCGCTATCAAACCCAGCCGTCGTCGGATGGTCTGGATCGGATGCCCGGGATGTACAAGCGAGTGGGAAAGGACCAAGGCGACTGTCCCTTTCCGGGGGGGTACTTTGGTAGAAGGACTCTCAACTCTGAACTGTGAACCATGGACCATTTAGGAGGACGCCCGATGCGAAAGGGGCTGATCGCCACAGTTGTATTTATTGCGGTTCTGATCTTTGGGGGGTTCAGCTCGGCCCGCGAGCACCAGATGGATCGGGGAGGCCGGCATATGAGGGGTGGGGGCGAGAAGGGTCATCATGGCATGATGGAGCCCGGGATGGGGATGATGGGCCCCGGCATGGGCATGATGGGTCCGATGATGAGTTCCCCAGAGATCATGGGGACCATGATGGCCATTCATGGCGAGATCATGATCCTCATGGGCGAGATGATGCAGAAGTACGGACGCGCCATGGACCAGATGACCCCGGAAGTTCGACAGCAGATGCAGCGGGAGGTGCTGGAGCGTCTGGGAGGAATCCTGGCGAAACAGGGCAAGGCCTTACAGGAAAGGGCCAAAGCCGGAGGCAGGTAGGGCCCTCAGGGGCGAGGCGGTCGTTTTTTGCCCTTGACATTTTTGCGGTTTTTCATTAAAAAGAGAGACTTAGAAGGTGGCCCAAGAAGTTGGGCTTTTGAGCGGCGGGCCCTTTGCTAGGCTCAAAGGTCTGGGGGAGTCGGCGGTGAGACCGGCCCCCCGGTAGAGATTCCCGCGGATCACTCCAGAACTCTTTGTGCCCTCAAAGGTCGATGTTCGCCCTCGACGACATCACTGGCGAAGCATAACTCGGTCCCCGCCCAAGATGAGCGGGCGGGGCTTTTGTATGATAGGAAGGGGATTCAGGGAGAGGAATGGCTAGGGGCACAGGTGCAGAAATTGCGAAGCCCCGAGCTGAGGTCGAGGAGCCAGGCGACGCGACGACGTGGTCCCGGAGAGACTTCTTATCCCTGACGGCTTGGGGCGGCGTGTTGGCCTTCCTTTCCACGATGTCAGTGGGGTTCCTTCGCTTCATGTTCCCTCGGGTGCTGTTCGAGCCGAGTCCTCGGTTCAACGCCGGCCGGCCCGAAACGTTTCAGCCGGGGGCAGTGGATACGCGGTTCAAGCAATCCCAACGGGTCTGGGTCGTCCGATACGAAGATGGGACTTTTTTCGTGATGCTGGCGATCTGTACCCACCTGGGGTGCACCCCGAACTGGATTCCGGCGGATCGCAAATACAAGTGCCCCTGCCATGGAAGCGGCTTTTACATCAGTGGGTTTAACTATGAAGGACCAGCGCCTCGACCCATGGACCGCGTAGGGGTCACGCTGAGTCCCGAGGGAGATTTATTGGTCGACAAGTCGATCCTGTATAGTATGCAGCCGGGGGCGGATCCGGACGAACAGTACCCGGAGAGTCTCTTACGGGTGTAGACAACCCACGGAGAGCGGTATGTTCAAGCACCTAAAGGATCTGAAAAAGACAATTTTTGAATCCCAGGTGTGGACCGCTATGTTCCGCCATGATTACGCCGACACCCCGCGGAACCGGACGTTGCAGATCATGTCGAACGTCTGGATGCACCTCCATCCACCCAAAATCCGGCGCCATGCCATCCGTATCCGGTTTACCTGGTGCATGGGGGGCATTACGTTTCTCCTCTTCCTGGTCCTCGTGGTGACTGGGGTTGTCCTGATGTTCTATTACCGCCCGGTGGCGGAGTACGCCTATGCCGACATGAAGTATCTGCAGTTTGACGTCCCCTTTGGGATGCTGGTGCGCAACATGCATCGGTGGGCAGCCCACGGCATGGTTCTCACGGTGTGGCTCCACATGTTTCGGGTCTTCATGACCGGTTCCTACAAGTCTCCTCGGGAGTTCAACTGGGTTGTGGGGGTGATTCTCCTCACCCTCACCCTGATGCTCTCCTTTACCGGCTATCTGCTCCCCTGGGATCAGCTCTCCATTTGGGCTGTCACCGTCGGGACGAACATGGCCCGGGCGACGCCGCTGTTGGGTCACGAAGGCCCCTTCGCCCAGGTGGTCGGCGTGACACCGCGATACGATGCCCGAGCGTTTCTCCTCGGTGGGACGATCGTGGGCCCCCCGACCCTGCTCCGGTTTTATGTGTTGCATTGCATCTTTCTCCCGATCCTGGCCAGTATTTTGATGATGGTCCATTTCTGGCGAATTCGGAAAGACGGAGGGATCTCGGGCCCCCTGTAAGGCAAGCGACTAGGCACGGCTTGTGCCCTTGTGGATGTTGGGAGGGTAAGGATGGGTGAGGGACCGGGACGAGCGGCGGTGGCTGAAAAGCCCAAGGCAGCACCTCCAAAGCCTAAGATCAAACCCCTAGAAGACAAGATTCACTGCTGGCCCTATCTCGTCCGTTCGGAGTTTATCTGCTCCGTTATCATTATGGCCGTCCTGATGGTGTGGTCTATCGCCCTCAACGCCCCCATGGAGGAGCCGGCCAATCCCACGAACACGCCCAATCCATCCAAGGCCCCCTGGTACTTCCTCGGCCTGCAGGAGATGCTCGTCTACTTCGACCCCTGGATGGCTGGGGTGGTGCTCCCCACCCTGATCATCGTCGGGCTTATGGTCATCCCGTTCGTCGACATCAATCCAAAAGGAAACGGCTATTACACCTTCGTAGAGCGGAAGTTTGCCGTCACCATGTTTCTGTTCGGGTTCTTGATTCTCTGGACCAGTCTGATCGTGACGGGAGTCTTTCTGAGGGGCCCGGGGTGGAATCTCTTCTGGCCGTGGGAGGTGTGGGACCCGCACAAGGTCGTCGCCTTGACAAACGTCGACTTGCCCTATTGGGGACCCTTCAAGCTTCTGGGAAATCCCAAGATCTTTGGTGTCGAGCTGTTGGGACTGACGATTTTGGCGCTCTATCTCGTTGTGCTGCCGGTGGCCTTCTGGTTCTGGAAGAGCAAGACGAGTCCAGTCCTACAGGAACTGGGACCCATTCGGTACGGAATCGTCGTGTTTCTCTTTTTGACGATGATAGGACTGCCCATCAAGGTGTTCTTGCGCATCGCCTTCAACATCAAGTATCTCTGGGTCACTCCCTGGTTTAATATCTGACTGCGCTGTTCCCTCACTCCGTCACGCGAGGAGCGATCGACCGATGCCACGTCGGGAGTTTGTCCCCGATGAAAAGCGATCCCTACGGATGGTCTTCTTCGTCTCCAGTATGATCCTGTTGGGGACGACCGTCTGGGCCCTGTGGGATGAGTCGGTCTCGCGTCGCCCCTGGGTAGAATACCAGGTCGAGTTCAAGCAACTTGAGTACGAAAAGGTCCAGAAGGGGCTCGAGCAGGCCCGCGCGCGGCTGCAAGAGCCCTCGGTGCAGGCGAAACTCGCCAAGCTCCGGGAAGAGCTCAGGTGGGCCGAGGAGACAAAAAAGGGCCCGGACTATCGGGCGGCCGCCAGCGAGGTGGCCCAGCAGAAGACGGCCTACCGGGACATCAATCAAGAGCTCCGGTTTACACGAAGCGAGCTCGACGAGGCCTTTTATTGGTTCGACAAGGCAAGACACGAGGGGGGGGGTTCCAGCGCCGAGGAGGCCGAGGTCAGACGTTTGCAGGAACGGGAGCGCGAGCTAGAGCCGAAGGTGGATGCCGCGAAACAATCCCTGGGCGAAGCCAAGTCTCGCGTCAAGAAGTTCGACAGTCTTATCCGGGAGATTCAGGATAAGAGTAAGGAGATTACTCGAGATGTTGTCCTCCTCGAGCGGCAACTGGAGGCCATCCGGGTGCGCCCGTTGGAACTCGTGCAGGTGGTGGTGGAGGGGTTGGACAGGAATGAATTTGACGTCCCCATCCTTCGGGTGGATCGGTGTGAGACCTGTCATCTGGGGATCGACCGACCCGGTTTCGAGGACGCCCCCCCACCCTTTCAAACCCACCCCAATCGAAAGGCCCTCTTGGGGGAACACCCCGTGGATCGCTTTGGGTGTTCGGTTTGCCATGACGGCCAGGGGACAGCCCTCGATTATGAAGATCTCGTGGAGGGACGGATTCCTGACGCGCCCCATGGGTTCGGCAGGGAATACGGTGGCAATCCCCAGATTCTGTGGGATTTCCCACTCCTGCGGGGCAAGCTGGCGCAGGCTTCGTGTCGCAAGTGCCACCTGGAACGCACCGAGTTCCTCACCGCCCAAGAGAAGAAGGAAGGCCAAGAGACTAAAGTAGAGTGGGTCGATCTGGCACCGACCCTGACCAAGGGGCTGGCGATGTTCGAGTCCCTCGGGTGTCATGGGTGCCATCCGGCCGAGGGGTTCAGAGGCCTGGCCAAGGTAGGCCCGGAGCTTACGCGGGTCGCCAACAAAGTGGAACCCGCGTGGATGATCCAGTGGATCCAGAATCCCCGGTCGTATCTCCCCCATACCCGGATGCCGAACTTCGGCCTGTCTAAAGAACACGCCACCGCCATCGCCGCCTATCTCTTGGATAAGTCAGAGTCGGATCCGCCCGTGCCGGGTCGCTTGAACTCCTACGCCTCCCCTGAAAAAGGCCAGGAGATCTTCGAGCGGGTCGGCTGTCAGGGCTGCCATACCATGCGCGCCGTCTATGAGGAGAAAAAACCCCGGACTTTCTTTAAACTGACTGGCCGAGACATCGCCCCTGATCTCAGCAACGTGGCCAAGAAGATCAAGGACCCGCAATGGCTCTTTCGCTGGCTGAAAAACCCGAAGGCGATCCGGCCCAGCACCCGGATGCCAAACCTTCGCCTGACCGACGAGGAGGCCAGTGCCCTCACCGCGTTCCTGATGACGCGGGGAGAGCGGCAGGCGACGTCCTCGGCCCTTTTGGCGGAGCTCAAAAAGAAAGAGCAAATCGAGGAGGGGCATCGGCTTATCCAACTGCGCGGGTGCTTCGGGTGTCATAAGATTCGGGGTTTTGAGGTCGCCAAGCAGATTGCACCAGACATCAGCAATTTCGGCCACAAACGGCTGCTGCAACTCTCCTTTGGCGATGCCGTTGAGGTCCATCACACCTGGGAAGACTGGACGTTTTCGAAGCTGAAGAACCCGCAGATCTATACCACAGAGCGGGAGCAGCTACTTATGCCCAACTTCGGCTTCTCCGGTGACGAGGTCAAAACGTTCCAGGTCCTTCTGAAAAGCTTTACTGATGCCCATGTTCCCGAGCGCTATAGTGAGGAGGTGACCGCGGAACGGCTGGCCCTGGCGAAGGGGCGCCGGCTCGTTCGGGACTACAACTGCGTTGGGTGTCACATAATTGAGGGCAAGGGGGGAGATATCCGCGCCCGCTACGAGGGGCGCCTGAATGAAGCGCCGCCTCCCCTCGTCTTAATTGATGGGACCTTGAGCGAGGGGGGGAAGGTCCAAGCCAAATGGCTCTTCGAGTTCCTCCATCGGCCACACCCGATCCGGCCGTGGTTGGAGGTTCGGATGCCCACGTTTGGCCTCACAGATGCCCAGTGGGGGCGGCTCACTAACTACTTTACCAGCCTTGCTGGGCTCAACAAGGTCCCCTTTGAGTTCGTGCCCCCCGCCGACGAGCTTAATCCCCGGATGATAGAGGCGGGCAGGATCCTTGCGTCGAACGAATACTTTGCATGCGGGAGTTGCCATGTGCAGGGGATTAAGAAGCCGGAGGGACCCCCGGAGGGGTGGGCGCCTGATTTTGCCTTGGCGCACCGGCGTCTCCGGCCGGATTGGATTGTCACCTGGCTCAGGGACCCTCAGAAAGTCCAGCCTGGGACCCAGATGCCCAGCTTCTTTTTGGACGAGGACTCGGGTCCCGATGAGATCCTGGAAGGGGATGAGCAAAAGCAGATTCTGGCGCTCCGTGAGTATCTGCTCAGCCTCGGAAAGCGTTAACTTCAGAAGGAGAGATGCAACCATGCGAAAAAGTCTGACCGTTTTTGTCCTCGCAATCTTCGTTCTCGGGGTATGGGCTTTCGTGAGCGTCCCGGCCGCCAGTGCCGTCGGTGGGACCATCGCCGGTGTGGTGAAGTTTTCCGGTACCGCGCCCACCCCGAAAAAGATCCCGCCCACCAAGGATAAGAAGGTCTGTGGCAAGGCGCCGATTTTCGATGAGAGCCTCGTGGTCGACAAGGGGACCAAGGGGATCCAGTGGGCGGTGGTCTCGGTCCAAGGGGCCCAGGGGAAGTGGGACGGCAAAGGGGCGACTTTGGATCAGAAGGGCTGTATGTTTCGCCCTCACGTCCTCGTCGCACCACCCGGCAAGATCACGATCTTGAACAGCGACAAAATTCTGCACAACTTCCACAGCGAGAGCAAGAAGAATACACCCATCAACAAGGCCCAGCCCGGCTTCCGGAAGAAGATGACAGTGGATATTAAAAAGGCCGAGCGTTTCAAGATCAAGTGCGACGCCCATCCATGGATGGCCGGGTGGATCGTGGTGACGGATCATCCCTACGTGGGGGTGACCGACGCGAAGGGAAACTTCAAGATCGAGAACGTGCCACCGGGGACATACACGCTCGAGGTCTGGCAAGAGACCCTCGGGACCGCGACACAGAAGGTGACAGTGAAGGCCGGTGGGACAGCCAAGGTTACCTTCACACTGAAGAAGTAGATCCGGCCGTGATCTAGGCCGCCATTGCCGTGAGGGGGCAGGCCTGACGCTTTTGATCCTCTGGATCCACGTACTCGCTGCCATCGCGTGGTTAGGGGGAATGCTTTTCTTCCTGGTGGTGCTTTTCCCCCTGTTCCGCGGAACGTTCCCCGCCCGAGAAGAGATCCAGATCGCCTATGCTGCGGGCAAGCGCTATCAATTCGTGGTGGCGCGGGCGATGGAGCTTGTGCTCCTCACTGGGATTGTCAGCATCTTTACCCGCGGGTGGGGGGACATCTCACAAGGGTTTTGGGCCATCCTGGGACTCAAGGTGGTCGGCTTCGCTGTGATGGTGGGGCTACAGACCTGGCAGCGGATTTCGATGAATCGCCAGCTTGCACCCATGCTGATTGCTGGAGGGGGCGGGGTGCTCGGCGAGCAGCAGTGGCGTGCCATCCAATACCGGATGGCCCGGGTGACCTGGCTCACCTTGGCCATCGGCGCGGCGGTGGTCCTTTTGGGTCTCATGTTGCGAGGGCTCTAGTAGGTGTTTGGTGATTTGTGAAACCACCAGCTACTAGCCACCAGCCACTACCTACGGACTGCTGGCTGCTGATCGTCAAGTATCATAAAGGCTTGACATTTCTGGGCATCTCCCATATGATTCCGGGCGCCTCTAGCTTGGGTTGCCTGTCGAGTTGTGCGTCCCCGAGGACCGAGGGGTAGGCCCCCTTCTGATCCGCCACCGTGTGTCTGACATGCACGCACGGTATTTTCTTTGTCTGGAGAGCCCTTCAGGGACCCCATCATCGCGTAGGACGGAGAGATCCCCATGTTCGACATGTTAAAGTGGCTTCCGGAGAATGTGTCGACCTTTGGGGCGGAGATCGACTTCCTCTTTTACGTGATCTATTACATCACCGCCGTGACCTTCCTCCTTGTGGCGATCGCGATGGTCGCGTTCCTGATTGTGTTCCGGCGCCGCGAGGGCCGGCGAGCGAGGTACACGCATGGGAATACCGCTCTCGAAATCACGTGGACCGTCGTCACCACCGTCATCTTTGTCATCCTCGCCGTGATGAGCGGGCCACTATGGGGGAAGATCAAACAACAGGTCCCACCGAGCAATGTTCAGGTCCGCGTCACTGGGAAGCAGTTCAACTGGGAAATCCTGTATCCCGGTCCGGATGGCCAGTTCGGGACGGCCGACGATCTCCAGACGGACAACGAGCTTCACGTCCCGGTCAATAGGGTCGTGCAAGTCTTTCTCACCTCGAAGGACGTCATCCATAGCTTTTTTCTCCCGAATCTTCGGCTGAAGCAGGATGCCTTGCCCGGTCGTGTCATCCAGGCCTGGTTCGAGGCGACCAAGCCCGGGGTGTACGAGATTCCCTGCGCTGAACTGTGCGGGTTTGGGCACTCGGGGATGCTCGGCCACCTCACCGTGCACTCCGCCGAGGACTACGAGAAGTGGGTGAAAGAGCAGTGGCCTCCGGGGTGAAAGGTGGCGGCTAGGCCCTGCGCGTAGGGTACTGGTCCAGTCTTCTTGAGCTGACCTGTCAGGGAACTGTTAAGGGGAAGGTGAACAATGACTGAAGCGGCTCCTGGTACACACGTAGCCGATGTCCATCACGAGGAGCTGGGGTTCTGGCGTACCTATGTCTTCTCGACGGACCACAAGACGATCGGCAAACAGTTTCTCTTTCTGGGACTTTTCATGATGGTCATAGGGGGTCTGCTGGCGCTCATGTTGCGGTGGCAGCTCGCCTGGCCCGAGACGGCAGTGCCGGGATTGGGATGGGTGCCGGAGCCCTACCTGTTTGAGGGGATCATTCCGCCGGAAACCTATAACATGCTCTTTACGATGCATGCCACGATCATGATCTTCTTCGTGATCATGCCGATCCTGGTCGGGTGTTTCGGGAACTTCCTCATTCCGCTGATGATCGGCGCCCGGGATATGGCGTTTCCCTTTCTCAACATGCTCTCGTTCTGGATTGGGGCGGTGTCGGGCGTGGTGATCCTGGCCTCGTTCTTCGTCCCCGGCGGGGCGGCAGCGAGCGGCTGGACTGCGTACGCGCCGCTCAGCGCCAAGGCGATCTACACCGGGGTGGACTGGGGACAGAACCTCTGGTGCATCAGCCTCATCATTCTCGCAATTTCCTCCATGATGGGCTCGATCAATTACATTACCACGGTCATCAATATGCGGGCACCAGGCATGACCTGGTTCCGGCTGCCGTTGGTCATCTGGTCTCTCTTCGTCGTGGCGGTCCTCCTCTTGCTCGCGTTGCCGGTGCTCACCTCTGCGCT
>VRUN01000093.1 GCA_019456075.1 Candidatus Methylomirabilota bacterium | reverse complement strand
TGGGGGAGCGAGCCGCCGCGTGGGTGTGCCGGCCGGCATGCCAGGCGATCTGGAGGGTGAGGGTCTTGCTGCCAGGACCTCGGCGACCGTCGGGACATTGGAAGACTTCTTCGCCGGACGCGGACCCTTCTTGCCAAAGAGGAGGTCGTAGCCCAGGACCAGACTGGCCAGAATGGTCACCACCAGGAGGATCATCGTACGCTTGTTCTTGAGCTGACCCATCACCGCGCCTCCTGTTGCATCCAGGACTTCAGGATCACGTGCATGCGAAGGTGCGGCTCTCCCTGCTTTAGGGCGCTCATCTTGAGATCATCGACTGATATAAGATACTGGCCCCCGAACAGCTCCTCCAGATATTGCCCGAGATCGAGGTACGTCCCTTCCACGACGAGATCGGTGGAGACCTCTCCGTACTTGGCCGGATCCGGACCTTTGGGTGTGAAGGACACGATCCGAACGCCCAGCCGCTTGCCGGGGCGAGAGATCTCCGAATAATGCAAGGAGAGGCCGCCCGGGGGGAGCAGGCGGGTCCGAATCTTCTCCATGCGGCTCCGGACCTCTGCCAGCCCTTCTCTGCCTCTGGGGACTGCCTTCAGGGTCTGCTCAATTTTCTGGGATTCACGCGTGAGCCGTTTGGCCTCCGCCGTGAGACTCGCCCGCTCTTTGGCCATGGGCTGCAGGACAAAGATGTACAGCACCGCCGCCATCACCATCAACGACGCCAGGATCAGCAATTCCCGCTTGCTGATGCCCATCCCTACCTCCACTCCAGGACGAGATCAAAGACCAAAGTCCGCTGGGGATACCCCGACTTTTCGTGCGAGGAACCGAGGTGTACCAACCCGAAATACGGGGACTGGGAGAGGCGGGTCATGAACTCGGAAAGTCCGACCTCCGGGGGCTCCACATCGGCGAAGACCAGCCCCGTCACCTTGATGCCTCGACGCTCGTCCGCTTGCAGCGTCGTGAGACTGACATTCGGAGGCGTGAGGGCGCTGAGGGCCTTCAACCCTCCAATCCACCGGCGGTTAAAGGCCAAGGGCTCCTCATAGACGCTCAGGCGGGGGGCGAGGTACGAGCTTACCTGTAGGTAGCTGCGGACCTCCGCAGATAAGGAGCTCATGCGCTTCAAGGCGGCCCGCTGCTCGGCAACCTCCTGGCGTTTCTGTCGCGCGCTGAGGAACTCCATCCCGGTCCAGGCGAGGACCCCGAGGAGCAGGGTCGCGGCCACGGCTCTGAGCCCGGTGCGGAGAACTTTCCTGGGCTTGCTGTACCGGATCTCACGGGGCAGCAGATTTAGCTGCGACGGGTCATAGAGCACCCCTGCTGCGGCAGCCAGGGTGGGGGGCAGCGGCTCATCCTTCCCAAAGGGGAGGACCACACTGAGGTCCACCGGTTCCACTGGGATACCCACAGCTTCGGTCAGGGCAGGCTTGACCCGCTCGAGGTCCTGGGGAGAGCCGGAGACCCAGAGGCGCTGAATCTTTTCCCCTGCGAATCGCTCCTGATAGTAGGCGAGAGAGAGCCAGATCTCGTCGACGAGCCGCGACAGCGAATCCTTCGCTGCCGCGTCCCCCTTGGCGCCGGACCCTTCCTCGGCGGTCAGGTTTCGCACCAGGCTGAGTTCACGACCGTTGAAGAAGATCATCGTGGCCAGGTGGGGGCGCAGATCGAGAAAGAGGGTTGTCTCATTCCCCTTGACGGGGAGGGCCTGCATCAAGCCGTTCAGGGCGAAGGGGAGGAGACTGGCCTGAACCGGGTGGAGCCCGGCCTCTTGGATAATATGCACCGACTCATTGAGGGCCGCGCGCGTGACGGCGGCGACCAAGACGGTTTGCTCATTCTCTCTCCCCTTTGTCCCAAGGGGATAGTGATCCAGGATTGCCTCGGCGAGGGGAAACGGCATCCCCTTCACGACGGACCATCGCACCGCATTGGGGAGCTCTTTCGGGGGGAGGCGGGGCAGGTCAATCGGGAGGGTGACCGTCGAAGGTCCAGAGAGGAGGAGGCGTGTCTCTCGGGTCTTGATCCCATGCGAGGTGAGCAGCTTTCGAAGGGTGTCGGAGGCGGATTGCCGATAGGGCTTTCCATTCGAGCGATCCACCATGCTGGCGCCCCACCTGAGGAAGGGTCCATGCGTTGAGGGGGAGACCTCGAGAACCCGCACCGAGGTGGCGTCGAGGTCCACCACGAGGAATGGCTTGGACCAGCTCTTTTGCTTGCTCTGCGTATCGAGCATAACCGCGGTGGTTAATGGTTTTAAAATCGCAGTTCTGGAGGCGTTTTAGTCCCTCGCATAGGGGTTGCAAGGGGGGTGCCAACCATGCCCCCGACCCGCCGCCGCTCCCGAGCCACCGTCGCTCGGCCCCGGGCCCAAGCAATCCGCGCCCTTAGCCACAGCTGCAGGGTGCCTCTCTGCGGCAGAGTTTCACTCTGCACGGGTCTCTGGTGGCTAATCGGGGTCAAGGGGAGCTGGGGGAGGACTAGGAAGCAGTCAGCCGTCAACCGATCGAATGCTGGAAGGCCAGCAGGCTCGAAGGCCAAACGCTGTCCTCATCGTTTTACGGTCATCGGTCATCGGATCTTATCCCTCTGACCACTGACCTCGGATGATCACGATCCCCATCGGCGTCCCAGGCGGCGGATTCGTGTTAAAGAGCGTATCGTAGCCCCAGTTCCGGATCGGCGGTACGTAGTAGTCGTCTCCGCCATCCCCGCAGCACCGCCACGGGGTGGTGGCCTGCTGGCTGTGCCACAGCGCGACGACCGAGCCCC
>VRUN01000026.1 GCA_019456075.1 Candidatus Methylomirabilota bacterium | reverse complement strand
GGGGGTGGCGGAGCTGACCTCCGTTTGACAGTTTCCCTCTCTTTTTCGGGGGGTGGGGTCCGAGGGGGGACCTCCTTCTTCGGAAGCTTCGCCTCGGCAGAGGGAGACTTCGGTTTTGTGGTCACCCCTGGGGCTGGCTTAGGAGGTGCCGGGGTCGGCTTTGCCGCCACTGGTGGCTTAGGGACGGGCTTTGCCTCGACCGCCTCTTTGACCCGCTTGGGCGTCTTGGGCTTTTTGGCAGGCTCCTTCCTCGCCACCCTCTTGGGCCTCTCCTCGGGAACTTTTGCCATTGCCAAGGCAGTCCGAGCCGCCGCCTCGTCCACCAAACTACTCGGGCTCTTCGCGGAGATTTTCGCCTTGGCCAGGCGTTCCATAGCCTGGCTGCTGGACACGCCAAGCTCCTTGGCCAGCTCGTAGATCCGTATCTTACCCACGGTCACCACCCCCCGTTCGCCGTTCCTCCTCCTGCCGCCCCGGCGGAGCCCCGTTGCCTACGGGAATCCAATACCGCAGCGCGCGGAGGATGCCTTCGGCAAAGCTGCTGTCCAAAAGCCCAACTGCCTCTCGCGAAGGACCACCGAGCACCGCTTCCAGATCTTCCCGTGAAAGCACCATCATCACGGGGATCCCCCGCCTCTCCGCCTCCTCCTGGATTTGTTTGCCCACCCCCGGGAATATATCTCGACGTAACAGGACAAGTCGAACCCGACCCGCCTCCAGGGCCTGCCTAACCGCCCTCGAGCCTGCCACAACTTTTTTGGCCCTTCGAGCCAGTCCCAGAAGCCTCTGGACCTTTTGGAGCACTGCCTGGCGGATTGATTCCCGCAACTCCTGGACACTCAACTGGCCAAGTTCCGCCCCAAAGGCCCTCTGCAGGGCCTTGCGCTTTACGCTCACCTCCAGGCAGCCGGTATCGGGACAGAGATATACTCCTCGCCCATCGCCTCTCTCAAGATGGACTCGCAGTCCACCCGGGCCGCCACTGAACCGAACAAGCTCCGCCTGCGGCCGTCTTTGACTGCAGCCCACGCAGGTCCGCTCCGGACCTGGTGCGGGTGCTATCGCGTTTGCGCCTCCCATTTACACAACCTCCGGCTCGACAGCCTCCTCGTCAAGCGACACATCCTCGGGGGATATGGCCGCGGGCTCCTCCTCGTGGGCGGGACGTGTCGAGAGCTCCTGGACCGCCGTGACGATCTTCGCGGCGCTCTTCGGCCCAATGCCTTCAACCGTGATCAGGTCCTCGGCGGACGCCTGCACCAGCCGATCCATTGTCCCGAAGCCGGCTTCAACCAAGCGCCCTGCGATCTTGGGGCCGATCCCGGGGACACTCGCCAGTTCCTCGAGGGTCACCCGAGCTTGCCTCGCCTTCTCCTCCGCCTGCCGAGCCAGCTCGGAACGACTCTTGATATCCACCTTCCATCCGACCAACTTGGCCGCGAGGCGAGCGTTCTGCCCTCGTCTGCCAATGGCGAGGGAGAGCTGCTCGTCCGCCACCACCACACGGAGTGTATGACTCGCC
Source organism: Candidatus Methylomirabilota bacterium (assembly GCA_019456075.1). Classification (GTDB taxonomy): domain Bacteria; phylum Methylomirabilota; class Methylomirabilia; order Methylomirabilales; family CSP1-5; genus CSP1-5. The sequence goes on along the minus strand of VRUN01000026.1, from coordinate 21,844 downwards.
TCGTCTACGGTCACGGCCTCCACCGCGGCGGGGGCCAACGCATTTCGCACAAAATCGGCAGCGTTTTCCCGCCAGGGGATGATATCGATTTTTTCCCCTCCCAACTCCCTGACAATCACCTGGACTCTGGATCCCCGGTACCCGACGCATGCCCCGACCGGGTCGACGTTACTGTCCCGGGAGGAAACGGCGATCTTGCTCCGCTCCCCCGCCTCCCGGGCCACTCCCTTGATCTCTATAATTCCCTCCCCGACCTCCGGGACCTCGACTTCAAAGAGCCTCAATATCGTCCCCGGATGGCTCCGTGACACGAGGACGGCGGCTCCCCTGGTCCCCTTCTTGACCTCCACGATATAGGCTCGGATCCGGTCACCCGGGCGGTATTCCTCTCGAGGCGATTGCTCGCGCGGAGGAAGGATCGCTTCAGCCTTGCCCACATTGACGATCACATTGTCCTTCACCACCCGCTGGACGATTCCGGTGATCAGTTCCCCTTCGCGGTTCTTGAAGCTTTGGTAGACGCTGTCCCTTTCCGCCTCCCGAACCCGTTGGATGATAACCTGCTTCGCCGTCTGGGCGGCAATCCGACCAAACCCGCGGGTCTCGAGCTCGGTTCGGAACTCGTCCCCTAGCTGCACGTCCGGTTGATGGCGGCGGGCCTCCTCGAGAGCAACCTCGGTCCGGGGATTAGTCACCTCCTCGACAACCTGTTTTACGATGTATAGGATAAACCGCTTGGAGGGCTGATCAAAATCAACGCGGAGATCCGACAACGTGCCCAAACTCTTCCGAGAGGCAGACAGGATCGCCGCCCCCACGGCATCGATCAGCACCTCGCGCTCAATGCCTTTTTCTCGTCCGATCTGTTCGATGACCTGGATCAGATCCACCACCACCTGTCTCCTTTAGCTTGGTTCACGGTTCACCGTTCACTGTTCACAGAAAGAACTAAGTACAAGGACGCACCCTCGGTGAACTGCGAACCGTGAACTGTGAACGATTCAGATTTCGAGTTCAAGCCGGGCCTTGGTGATCGCCTCTAACGGGATGAGTAGCGTCGGTCCCTGCGCCTGTCGCAAGACGACCATGCCGTCCCGGCATCCCTCCAACCGGCCATGAAACCGCCGCTGCCCGTCAATCGGAGCCGCTGTCTGAATCCGGGCAAGTCGCCCAGCAAATCGAAGGAAATCTTGTGGGGTTTTGAGGACGCGGTCCAATCCGGGAGACGAAACCTCCAAAGTATACGGATAATCAATCAGGTCTTCCACGTCCAAGAGGTCGGAAAGCTGCTCGCTCACCTCTCGGCAGTGCGCTAGAGTGACCCCCCCCGGCTTGTCCAGATACAGTCGAAGCACCCAGCCCCGCCCTTCCCGACGAAAGACCACATCCACGAGTTCCATCCCCAAGCCCTCCACCACAGGAAGGGTGAGGGCTCGGATCCGCTCAATGACTAGGTCGGTTGTGGCCATCCTTTCTGTCCAGAAAAGAAGAAAGTGGGCACGGGCCCACTCTTCTCCGATTTGTGTATATCATAACGGGCATCGAGGGGCAAGGGGAATTTACCCTAGTCCTCCTCCTCTTCTTGTTTGGCCTCGGCTACCAGCTTGTCCTGGATGTGGGCCGGAACCTCATCATAATGAGAAAACTCCATCGTGTAGTCCCCCCGATCCGCGGTCAGCGACCGAAGTTGGGGGGCGTACTCCAGCATCTCGGCCAGCGGGACGAGCGCCTTGATGGCCTGGTTCTTACCCTTGGCCTCTACGCCCATCACCCGCCCCCGTCGAGAATTGAGATCGCCGATCACGTCGCCGATGGCATCATCGGGCGCACTCACCTCGACGGTCATAAGCGGCTCGAGAAGCATCGGCGTGGCTTGCTGCACCGCCTTTTTCAAGGCGAGGGAGCCGGCGATCTTAAAGGCCATCTCCGACGAGTCCACATTATGGTATGTGCCATCATAGAGGGTCGCCTTGAGGTCGGTGAAAGGGTACCCGGCCAATACCCCTCGTTCCATGGCCTCCACGATTCCCTTCTCCACCGCCGGGATGTATTGCTTCGGGATGACCCCCCCGACAATCTGCTTGACAAACTCGTACCCCTTCCCCCGCGGCAGGGGCTCGAGCTTGATCCAGCAATCGCCGTACTGCCCCCGGCCGCCCGTTTGCTTCTTGTACTTCCCCTGAACGGAGGCCTCTCTCCGGATCGTCTCTTTGTAAGGGACACGCGGGGTCTTCATGAGGACTTCGACCCCGAACTTTCGCTTGAGGCGGTCGACGGCCACCTCAAGGTGAACCTTCCCCATACCGGAGACGAGGGTTTCCTTGGTTTGCTGGTCCCGGCCCCGCTTGAGGCTTGGATCCTCTTCCAAAAGGCGGCTGAGGGCCCCGGACAGCTTTTCCTCATCTCCCTTGGACTTGGGAGCCACAGCGTAAGAGATCAAGGGGGTCGGTATGGGGAGCGGATCCAGCACGAGAGGGGATTTTTCGTCACACAGGGTATCACCGGTGCCAGTCTCCTTCAGCTTCACCACAGCCCCAATATCTCCGGGGCCCACCTTGGTAACGGGCGTCTGCTGCTTTCCCCGGAGGAGGAAGAGCTGGCCGATTCGCTCCTTCGCCTCCTTGACCGAATTAAAGACCGTGCTATCGGAGCTTAAACGACCGGCATAGACCCGAAAGACGCTGATCTTGCCGGCGTATGGGTCGCTGATCGTTTTGAAGACAAGCGACGTGAGCGGCTGATCCACTCGCCCCTCCCTTGAAACCCGTTCGCCGGATTTCACGTCCGTCCCCCCGACCAGGGGCCGGTCCAGGGGGGAAGGACCGCACTCGACAATGACATTGAGGAGAGGCTGCACGCCTACGTTTTTCGTCGCCGAGCCACACAGGACCGGGAAGAGTCGCCGGCTGATGACGGCGCTGCGCAAGCCGGCCCGCAGGTCTTCCGGGGGTAGGGTTCCACTCTCCAGATAGCGCTCCAGGAGGGCATCGTCCGATTCAGCCACCGCTTCGACGAGGGCGTGGTGGAGCTCCGCCGCCCGCTCTTTCACCTCGCCTGGGATCTCCTCCTCTTTGAACTTTCCCGACCCATCGGCTTGGTACACGTACGCCTTCATGCCGAGGAGATCCACCACACCGCGGAAGCCGCTCGCGGCTCCAATGGGCATCTGCACGGGGATGGCGGTGGCGTTCAAGCTCTTTCGGAGATCTTCAACTGTCCGAAAAATGTCTGCGCGCTCCCGATCCATTCTGTTCGCAAAGAAGACCACGGGGAGACCGTACTCCTCGGCATAGCCCCACACCTTTTCCGTCTGAACCTTGACCCCATCCACCGCGCTCACCAAGAGTAACGCGACGTCCACGACGCGCATGCAGATCCGGGTGTCAGCCAGAAAGTTGGAGAAGCCGGGGGTGTCGATTAGATTGAGCTTCACCCCCTTCCACTCGGAGAAGGCGACGGCCGCACTCAGGGTGATCCCCCGTTTGATTTCATCCTCGTCAAAGTCGGTGGTCGTATTCCCTTCCTCGATGCGCCCGAGCCGGTTTATCGCCCCGGTGTCAAAGAGGATCGCATCCGTCAAGGAGGTCTTTCCCTCCTGCGAGTGGCCGACGATTCCCACATTTCGGATTTGTGTGATTTCGTACTCCTTCATGGGAACCCCCTCTTCGTCAGCCTAAAGGTTGCTGCCGAGACACACATCCAGCTTTTTGGTAACACATGGCCAGTTCAAGTGTAAAGGGAAAAATCAAACCATGTTTTCCTTGACGCGAGCGACCAGCCCCTGATAGCGTTCTCGGAGTCGATATCGAGCGGCAAAGGCCCTTCCCGGTTGCTCGCGGCCATACCGAGGACCGGTCAACACCCCTTTTCGACGGGAGGAGATGATGGGAGAACTGGTGCACACCGCAAAGGCCAAGATCTTTAAAGATAAGGGTCCAGTCCGGCGAGCCTACATCGAGTCGTTCACAGAGCCCGTGCGTTACGGGGTCCACGGCGCGATCAAGAAATTTTACGGGGTCGAGCCCGAAGAGGATTTGCCAACGACGCTCGACCATGTGATTGCCGCCGTCGCGGGCTGAATGACCGGCACGCTAGCCGTGGCGCTAGCGGCACGGAAGATCCCGACCCAGCCGGATAAGCTCTGGTCGGACGTCGAGGGGAGCATTGAAAACGTCGATGGACACCTACTCGTTACAAAAATCGCCGTGCGGTATCACGTGAAGGTTCCCCAAGGGAAACGCGAGGACGCCGAGCGGGCGATCGAAATCCATGAAAAGGGATGCCCCGCCTCGCAAAGCGTGCGGCGCGGGATCGCCATCGAATACAGCGGCACGATCGAGGAGGAGTAGGAAGGGTGGCTTGCCGCCAAGACTAACCGGACCGATTCTCGGAGATGTGAACCCCTGCCCACCCTTTCAGTGTTAAGAAACCACTGAATCTTCATTCCGAAGGGCTTTGATGGGGCCGAACCCAACCAGCTTATGTCGGTCTTCATCCCACAGGCGAAAAGTAAGCGATTTCAAGCTGGCCAATAACGTAATTGACTTCACTTTTTGGAACATAGGATTCTCGTTGTGGCACTTTTCCAGGTAATAATTGGGGATGCGCGGGCTCAGATGATGCACGTGATGGAACCCGATGTTGCCTGTGAACCACTGCAAAAGCTTGGGCAGTTTATAAAATGAACTACCCTGCAAGGCCACGTTCACGTAATCCCAATCTTCGTGGCGCTCCCAGTAGACTCCTTCGTACTGGTGCTGCACGTAAAACAGCCACACCCCAGCCGCGCTTGCCATCACGAAAGTGGGTGCCTGTACCAATACGAATGCCTTGATACCAATGGTGACACTCATCAAGGCCAGCATGCTAATAATCGTTAGATTTGTCAAATACACGCTGTGGCGTTTGAGAGCCTCTCGGATCAAGGCCCTAATCATCTCCCGGTTGGCGGGATTATATGGTTCAACCCCGACATTGCCTCGCTTTCATTGATATCGCACTACGTGATGAGCTGCACCCCACAATCGCCGCAGTACCTGTATCTGTTCCGCCGGCTCTTCGCATGCTCGTCGTCGCTGCATTTCTTGACGATAAGGTTCGCATTTACCACTTTGCCACACTCAATGCAGCACCGGATTGGAGGGTTCGAGCGCCCGTGGTTCAGATTTGGACATCTTTCTAGCCGCATTTCGGTTTTCTCCCTTCGACCTGACCCATTAGAATGCGCGCATGGGCCCCGGAAGCTGAGAAGCCGACGACCCTTCAGCTAAACGCGAGCGGAGGAGGGAAGCGTGGGTCGAATAAAAGGCAACATGCCGCCGAGGCTTAGGCCAAAGAACAGGCCTGAATCCTTTGAGGCTTCAGGATGTCTCTTGTCAGGCGGGATTACTGGGAAGCGGCCTGCTTCTCCCTCTTTTTTTCTTTCTTTCCGCGCTTGGCCGCCCCCTCGGGGCTCACCTCGGACCCTACCAGTTCGATCGCAGCAAGCGGTGCTCCATCCCCCACCCGATACTCGAGCTTCGTGATCCGGGTGTATCCCCCGTTTCGCCCGATGTACCTCTCTCCGATGGTCTCAAACAGCTTCTTCAAGACCCGTTCATCCTGGATCACCTCTGCCGCCTGCCGACGGGCGTGGAGATCTTTCCGCTTGGCCAGCGTGATCATCCGCTCCGCAATCTTCCGAAGCTCTTTGGCCTTGGCAGCGGTGGTGATGATCTTCTCATAGAGCAGCAGAGATGTCGTCTGGTTGCGCAGGAGGGCCTCCCGGTGGGCCGAGGTCCGTCCGAGCTTCCTTTTCAGTTTTCGATGCCGCATGCGGCCTCCCCATCACTTTTCGTCGGCTTTCTTCTTCGCCGACCAGGGACCACCAGGAATGTCGTCTAACTTCATCCCAAAATGAAGGTGCATTCCGGACAAGATCTCCTTAATTTCGTTCAAGGATTTGCGCCCGAAGTTTTTAGTCTTAAGCATCTCGGCTTCGGTCTTCTGAACCAGCTGCCAGAGATGTTGAATATTAGAGTTCTTGAGACAGTTGGCCGAACGGACAGAAAGCTCGAGCTCATCGACGCTACGCATGAGGTACTCGATGAGCCGCTCTTTATCCGCATCTACCACCCGCTCTGGTTCCTCCGGCTCTTCGTCAAGGACACTGAAGATGTTGATATGGTCCTTGAGGATCCGTGCCGCCTGGATCATCGCTTCCTGCGGAAGGATGCTTCCATCGGTCCACACCTCGATGGTCAGCTTGTTATAATCCGTGGCGTGACCCACCCGCGTATCTTCCACCTGGTAATTGACCCGGACGATGGGTGAAAAAACGGAATCAATAGGAATGACATCGACCGGCTGATTTTCCCGTTTGTTTCGCTCCGCAGGGACGTAGCCCCGCCCCCTCCCCACCTCCATCTCCAACTCCAGCTTGCTATCCTTGTCCAGGGTGGTGATATAGAGATCGGGATTCAGCACCTCGACATCGGCATCGGTCACCAATTGGGCGGCCCGGACCTCTCCCTGGCCGGTGGCCTTCAGGTGAAGGGTCTTGGGCCCATCCACCGCCATCTTGAGCCGGAGCGCTTTCACATTCAGAATGAGGTCCGTGACGTCCTCCTTCACACCGGAGACGGTGGAGAACTCATGATAGATGCCCCCGATCCGGACCGATGTCACCGCAGCTCCCTCGATCGAGGAGAGGAGGACCCGACGCAGGGAGTTGCCGAGCGTCTGCCCGAACCCTCGTTCCAACGGCTCGGCGATGAACTTTCCATACGTACTGGTTAATGTCTCCAGTTCACACTCCAGCCGCTTGGGCTTGTGGAAGCCTTTCACTTTCTGCAACATCAACGACGACCTCCATGTCCCCGTGTGCGGGGGGACGTTGGCGCTTCGCGCCGCTATTTGGAATACAAGCCCACCACCAAACGTTCTTGGACCGGGATCACAATATCCTCCCGAGCAGGGAGGGCCCGGACCACACCCTGCATGGCTTGGGAATCCAGCTCGAGCCAGGAGGGAAGTCCCCGCTTTTTCGCCCCCTCCAAGGCCGCCTTGATCGCCAGGAGCTCACGGCTCTTCCCCGACACCTGGACCTGATCCCCGGACCGGACCAGATAGGAGGGGATGTCTACCCTCCGCCCATTCACCAGAAAGTGTCCATGATTCACCAACTGACGCGCTTCAGCGCGAGACGACGAAAAACCCAAACGATAGACCACATTATCCAGCCGCCGCTCTAACAACCGGAGGAGGCCCTCGCCAGTAATGCCTTTCTGTCGCTCGGCCATGCGGAAATATTTCCGGAATTGCCGCTCGAAGAGACCGTAGATCCGCTTCATCTTCTGTTTCTCGCGCAGCTGAAGCCCGTAATCGGTGACTTTTACACGCCGCCGCTGGCCATGCACCCCCGGGGGGTAGCTCCGCTTCTCAATGGCGCACTTGGGACTGAAGCACCGGTCCCCTTTCAGGAACAGCTTCAACCCCTCCCGTCGGCACAGCTTACAAACCGAACCAGTATATCTCGCCACAGTCGCGAACCCTCCTCCTCAGACCCGGCGACGCTTCGGCGGCCGGCAGCCATTGTGGGGGATCGGAGTCACGTCCTTGATCGCCGTGACCTCGAGTCCCGCCGCCTGCAGCGATCGGATCGCCGCTTCACGGCCAGCTCCTGGGCCCTTCACAAAGACCTTTACTTCTCTCATTCCATGGGCCATGGCTTTCTGGGCCGCATTTTCCGCAGCAGTCTGCGCAGCAAAGGGGGTGCTCTTTCGCGACCCCTTGAAGCCTACACTGCCAGCGCTGGCCCATGCCACCACACCCCCCCGGGGATCGGTAATGGTGATGATGGTGTTATTGAAAGTGGCTTGGACATGGGCGACCCCTTGTACGATGTTTTTGGCATCCTTCTTGGGGACCGACCGCGGTCCCCCCCGACGCCGTGGTGTCGACATAATTTTCCTCCTTACTTCTTCTTCCGCTTGGCACCCACCGTCCGTCGGCGAGGCCCCTTCCGGGTCCTCGCATTGGTGTGGGTCCGCTGACCCCGGACCGGGAGCCCCCGCCGATGTCTGAGACCTCGGTAGCTTCCTATGTCTATCAATCGCTTGGTGTTCATTCCCACATCCCGACGGAGTTCCCCTTCGACCTTGAACAGGTCCTCCATCACCCGGCGGACCCGAGTGACCTCGTCCTCCGTCAAGTTCTTCACCCGCACATCAGGACTAACGTTAGCCTCCCCAACGATCTTCCGAGAGGACGAACGCCCGATCCCATAGATATAGGTGAGCGCCACTTCCAGCCGTTTCTCGCGGGGAAGATCTACGCCTGCAATCCGCGCCATCTCTCCTCCGTTGACCGACGACCGTTGACGGCTCGACTGTCTTCGACCCTGAGGCTCAGACCCGAAGGGAGCTCGCCGAAGTCCGATGACCGCTTGAATTCGCTCGTCGGTCGTCTGTCATCGGTCATCGAATCCATGAACTCTGAACCATAACTGCCTTACCCTTGGCGCTGCTTGTGCCGCGGGTTCTCACAGACGATCCGCACCACCCCTTTGCGTTTGATGACCTTGCACTTCTCACAGATCGGTTTCACCGACGCCCGTACTTTCACAACAACCTCCAGCAGTCATCTCTCAGCGCCACTCTTCAAAGCCGACCGCTGCCTGCGGACAGTTATTTGTGGCGATAAGTAATACGGCCCCGGCTCAGATCGTAGGGGCTGAGCTCCACAATTACTTTATCCCCCGGGAGGATCCGGATGAAATGCATCCGCATCTTCCCCGAAATATGGGCCAGCACCTTGTGACCCGCCTCAAGCTCCACCCGAAACATGGCATTCGGGAGAGGCTCGACCACGGTCCCCTCGACCTCGATCGCCTCTTCCTTTTTCGTCTGTTCTTGCCTTGTCTTTTTCGTCTGGCCTCGCCCTGTCTTTCTCCTCTTTCCTCCTCTTCTCTTGGCCATAGGATTGTTACCAGCCCTCCCCTGACTCCGAAAGGGTGAGGATCGCGGGGCCCCTTTCGGTGATGGCGACCGTGTGTTCGAAGTGGGCGGAGAGCGAGCGATCCTGACTCACCGCAGTCCACCGGTCCTCGAGGATGGCCACTTCATGGGTCCCGGCATTCACCATGGGTTCAATGGCCAGAACCATTCCGGGCTTCAGGAGAGGCCCGTGACCTGGCGGGCCAAAGTTGGGGATCTGAGGCTCTTCATGCAGGGCCTTCCCGATCCCATGCCCGACGAAAATTCGAACGACCGAGAACCCATGAGACTCCACGTGACGCTGAATCGCATGAGAAATATCTGTCAGATGGTGCCCTGGCACGGCTTCGGCGATTCCGCAGTGTAAAGCCTCCCGAGTCACGTCCAGGAGGTGTTTCGCCTCTGGGGAGATATCCCCGATGGGAACGGTAATCGCCGCATCCCCATAATATCCCTCTACGATCGCCCCCAGATCCAAACTCAGGATTTCTCCCTCGTGAAGCCGGCGTTCAGAAGGAAGCCCATGGACCACTTCCTCGTTCACCGAGGTACACAGGGTAAAGTGATACCCTCGGTATCCCTTGAAAGCCGGCTTTGCCCCCTGTCCGAGGAGCCAGGCCTCGGCGAAGCGGTCCAGGTCTAAGGTCCTCACGCCGGGTTTGCTCTCTTCCCGGAGGGCCAGCAAGGCCTCCGCGACGAGCCGGCTGGCCCGTCCAATTCGATCGATCTCCCACAGCGCTTTGTACTCAATCGGGCTATGGAGCGGCAGCTTTATCGACTCGCCCCTCCAGCTTGCTCGAAATCCGCGCAAAGACCTCCCCCGTCTCCCCCAGCCCGTTTACCGTCTCCAACAGCCCCTGGGTCTGATAGTAGCCGATCAGGGGCTCGGTCTGCTCGCGATAGACCTGGAGGCGGCGACGGATAGTCTCCTCCTTGTCATCCTCTCGCTGGATGAGGTCCTCGCCGCACTTGTCACAGACTCCCTCCAGCCGAGCAGGATGAAATTCGACGTGAAACGGCTCACCGCAAGCCTGGCAGGTCCGTCGCCCCGCGAGTCGGCGGACCACCTCCTCCTCTCCAACGTCCAGGCTCACCACGGTGGGGAGCGGAACTCCAAGCTCCCGCAACATGCGGGTCAGCGCCTCGACCTGTGCCACGGTTCGTGGAAAACCGTCGAGGAGATACCCCCCCTGGCAATCGGGCTCGGTCAGGCGATCCCGGACGATACCGATCACCACCTCATCTGGGACCAACGCCCCCCGATCCATGTAGGTCTTGGCCTCTTTCCCGAGAGGAGTCCCGGCAGCCACAGCCACGCGCAGGATATCCCCGGTCGAGATCTGGGGAACCCGATATCGCTCGGCGAGCATTTTGGCTTGGGTCCCCTTCCCTGCTCCGGGAGGGCCCAAGAGGATGAGGTACATCCTAACCCTTTATTGTATCCGAAATTATGAACTTGTTCAAGCTTCAGAAGGCCCGCCCTTTCACCTTCCCTCTCTTGATGAACCCTTCATAGTGGCGCATGACGAGATGGGCCTCGATCTGCTGCGCGGTGTCCAGCGCGACACCGACCACAATGAGCAAGGCGGTCCCGCCGAAGAAGAAGGGGACATTCGCCCAGATAATCAGGACCTCCGGAAAAACGGAGATCGCCGCCAGGTAGATGGCTCCAACAAAGGTAATGCGGTCCAGCACCTTTTCGATGAACTCCGCCGTCTTCGAGCCCGGCCGGATGCCCGGGATGAACCCGCCGTATTTCTTCAGGTTCTCTGCCACATCCGCGGGGTTGAAAATGATGGCGGTATAGAAGTAAGTGAAGAAAATGATACTCCCCCCATACAGCGCGAAGTAGCTCAGCGTTCCCGGGGAAAGGGTTTGCGCCACCCACTGCATCCAGGGATGAGCAACGAACTGGGCCACCGTCGGAGGCAATACAATGATCGAGGCGGCGAAGATGACCGGGATCACCCCGGCCGTGTTGATCCGCAGGGGGATGTGCGTCGCCTGTCCCCCGTAGACTTTCCGGCCGACGACCCGCTTGGCGTACTGCACCGGAATAGGCCGCTGGCCCAACGTCATGATGACCACCCCCGCCACGACCAGGATCATAACGACCAAGAGGAAGAGGAAGATGTAGGCCTTCATTTCACCGGTCCGGAGGAGCTGGTAAGATCCTAGAATCGCCTCGGGCACCCGGACGATGATGCCGGCAAAGATAAGGAGGGAGATGCCATTGCCGATCCCCCGCTCCGAAATCTGTTCCCCCAACCACATGAGAAGGACGCTTCCGGCGGTCAGGGTGAGGGTGGTCATGATTCGGAAGCCCCAGCCGGGATGTGTCACCACCATCTGACCATCGGTCGCGACCCCCTCTAGGCCGATGGAAATGCCCATCCCCTGGATCATGGCGATCAGGACCGTGCCGTACCGGGTATACTGGGTAATCTTCTTCCGCCCTTCAGCACCTTCCTTCTGGAGCCGCTCGATGGCCGGAACCACCACCGCCAAGAGTTGAAGAATGATCGAGGCATCAATATAGGGCATGATCCCTAAGGCGAAGACGCTGGCCCGCGATAATGCCCCCCCGGAGAAGAGATCAAAAAAGCCGAAGAGAGTGCCAGAAGCCCTGGAGAAGACATCACTCAACGCCGCCGCATCGATACCAGGGGTGGGAATGTGGGCCCCAATCCGGTAGACGATCAAGATCAGGGCGGTGAAGAGGATGCGCCTCCTGAGTTCGGGGACTCTGAAAATGTTGGCAATGTCGCTCAACGGTCCTCGATCATCTGGGCTGCACCGCCTACGGCCTGAATTTTCCGGAGGGCCGCCTGAGAAAAACGGTGAGCCTCTACCGTGAGAGGATGCGAAAGATCTCCGTTCCCTAGGACCTTCACCCCGCCCTTCACGGTTTTGATGAGACCTCGTTCGAGGAGAAGGAAGGGCGTAACCGTTGTCCCGGCTTCAATCCGATCCAGATCCCGAAGATTGACGATGCTATACTCTTTTCGAAAGGGATTCCGAAAGCCACGCTTCGGAACGCGCCGGCTGAGTGGCATCTGGCCCCCTTCGAACTGCGGAGGAATACTCGCCCCTGACCGGGCCTTCTGCCCTTTGTCTCCTCGACCGGAGGTCTGCCCGCGCCCGGACCCCGGGCCCCGACCGACCCGCTTGCGCCGCTTTCGAGAGCCAGGAGCCGGGCTAAGCTCGTGAAGCCTCATCGGGTCCCCCTATCCTCTCCCGTCGGTCTTCCGGCGGTCACTCACTCGCTCCCTCGGGAGGCTCTTCGGTTCTCCTCCCCCGGAGGCGGCCCACCTCATCGGGAGAGCGAAGCTCCCGGATCCCGGCCATAGTCGCCTTCGCCACGTTGTGCGGATTGCTACTCCCCAGAGATTTTGCCAGGACGTTTTGGATACCCGCCGCCTCGAAGATCGCCCGGGCAGCCCCACCAGCCACGATCCCGGTCCCTTCCGCCGCCGGCTTCATCAAGACCTGCCCCGCCCCATACCTCCCGAGGATCTGGTGAGGGATCGTCTTCCCCCGGAGCGGCACCTTCACCAGATTCTTCTTGGCTGTTTCGATCCCCTTGCGGATCGCTTCCGGGACTTCGTGGGCCTTTCCGAGTCCGAGCCCCACATGTCCCGCTTGGTCCCCCACGGCCACCAAGGCGCTGAAGCTAAACCGGCGGCCGCCCTTGACCACCTTGGCCACGCGGTTAATGTGGATCACGCGCTCGCTGAGGCTCAGCGCCTGAGGGTCAATTTGCTCCATTGCTACAGCATCCCTCCGCTAAAAAGCCAACCCCTTTTCCCGGGCGCCGCTCGCCAGGGCCTTGACCCGCCCATGGAACTTGTACCCGCCCCGGTCGAAGACGACTTGCCGGATCTCGACTTTGAGGGCCTTCTCCGCGAGGACCTCCCCCACCACCTTGGCGGATTCCGTCTTTGTCCCCTTCCCTCGTCGGCCCTTGACCTCGGGAGAGACGGTGGAGGCGGCCGCCAACGTCCGTCCCTCCAGATCGTTGATGACTTGGGCATAGATATGCCGGCGAGATTTAAAGACCGACAGCCGAGGCCGCTCAGGCACCCCGAACATCTTTTTCCGCACCCGCCGGTGCCTCCGCACCCGGGCAAACCGCTTCTTGTTCCAATCAATAATGCTCATGGACACCCCTTACTTCGCCCCGGCCTTCCCCGCCTTCCGCCGAATCCGCTCGCCCACATACTTGATCCCCTTCCCCCTATAGGGTTCCGGGGGCCGGAGGCTTCGAATCTTTGCGGCCACCGCTCCGATCCGTTGCTTGTCAATCCCCGAAACAGTAACGGTTAGGCCCTCGACGGTCGCCTGAACACCGGGAGGCAGGACGTACACGACGGGGTTCGTATACCCGAGGCTCAGCGTGAGCACCTGGCCCTGAACCTGGGCACGGTACCCCACACCGACAAGCTCCAGCTTCTTTTGAAATCCGTCGGTCACGCCCTGGACCATATTGGCGAGCAGCGCCCGGGTCAGCCCGTGCAGCGCCCGATGGGTTTTCTGATCGGTCGGACGCTCGCAGAGGACCTTTCCCTCTTCGACTCCCACTCGAATGTCTGGGTGCACCTGGAGTACCAGCTTCCCCTTGGGGCCCTGTACTTCCACTGACCCGTCAGACACGGTGACCTGAACACTACTCGGCAGAGCAATGGGCAACCGCCCGATTCGCGACACCACTCACTCCCTAAGAAACGTTCATGGTTCGTAGTTCTTCGTAGTTCATGGTTCAGAGGATTGCGTCGTCATACCATCCATGAACTCCGAACCCTCAGCCATGAACCAGACTTACCAGACGTAACAGAGAACCTCTCCCCCGACGGCTTGCCTCCGAGCCTCCTGATCGGTCATGACCCCCTTGGAGGTAGAAAGAATCGCAATTCCCATGCCGCTCAGCACTCGGGGGATCTTGCGGGTCCGGGTGTAAACCCGGAGCCCAGGCCGACTGGTTCGGGTAATCCCGCGGATGACTCGCTCGTTGCCAGGACCGTATTTGAGATAGACACGAAGGATCGCCTGCTTGGGGTCATCGATGACCTTATAGTTTGTGACAAAACCCTCTTCCTTCAGAATTCGGGCAATCTCCACCTTCAGTCGCGAGGAGGGGATATCCACCTTCTCATGCCCCGCGGCGTTGGCGTTCCGAAGGCGCGTCAGTGCGTCAGCAACAGGATCGCTCCACATCCTTAAACCCCGTTCACGGTTGACGGTTCACGGTTCACGGATGTTGACCTCATGAGCGCTGACCTCTCCACTCTGAACGGTGAACCATGAACTCTGAACCCCGTGCTTACCAGCTGGCCTTGATGACGCCGGGAATCTCTCCCCGGAGGGCTAACCCCCGGAAGCAGATCCGGCACATGGCAAAGCGTCTAAGATAGCCCCGGGGTCGGCCACAAATTCGACACCGGTGGTACCCCCGTACCCGAAATTTCGGCTCCTGCTTTGCCTTCACGATGAGGGACTTCTTTGCCACGCATCCCCTCCCTTAAGACCCAAAAGGAAATCCGAGTTGCTCCAGTAACGCTTTTGCTTCTTCATCGTTCTGGGCCGTGGTGTGGATACAAACATCCATCCCGCGGACCATATCAACCTTGTCATACTTCACCTCGGGGAAGATGAGCTGTTCCTTCACCCCGAGCGCGTAATTCCCCCGCCCATCGAGTGAATGGGGAGAGACACCTCGAAAGTCCCGGATCCGCGGCAGGGCAATATTGAGAAACCGATCCAAGAACTCATACATCCTGTCCCCGCGGAGGGTGACCTTGCAGCCGATGGGCATCCCGGCCCGGATCTTGAATCCTGCCTCAGATTTCTTGGCCCGAGTAAGAATCGGCCGCTGCCCGGAGATGATCGCCAGCTCCTCGAGGGCGTTGTCTAGGACTTTGACATTCGCCACCGCTTCGCCCAGTCCCATATTGATCACCACCTTCACGAGGCGGGGGACCTGAAAGACGTTCTGCACCTCGAAACGCTTCATAAGCGCCGGAACCATGTGTTGGCGATACTGCTCTCGGAGCCGGGCTGGGGCCTTGGGGGTCGCCGGCTTCGCCGCGGTTTTCGGCGCCTTCGCCTCGGCCTTCGGTTCCTTTGGCTCGGTCTTCGGCTTCTTCTCGCTCTTCTTTTCCGCCTTGGCCTTCTCTGTCATCTCCGTTCCTTTAGTCCACGGCCTCGCCGCATTGCTTACAGACCCGAACCTTCCGTCCGTCAGCGAGAAAGCTGTGCCCGGTTCGCACCGGCCGGTCACACCGAGAGCAGATGAGCATCACATTGGAGATGTGGAGCGGCGCCTCTTTCTCGATAATCCCTCCGTGCGCGGCCGCCCCCCCCGGACGCGTGTGGCGCTTCACGATATTGATCTTTTCCACCACCACCCTGCCGGTTTCGAGGACAACTCGTAGGACCTTCCCCCGCTTCCCCCTGTCCTTCCCGGCGATAACCATGACCAGGTCATTCTTGTGTACCGCCATGTCGTCCCCCGAACCTCTTTCTCCTTGGACGATCGAGCCCGAGACTCCCTAGACAACCTCCGGCGCCAACGAGATGATCTTCATAAATTGCTTTTCGCGAAGCTCGCGAGCCACTGGGCCGAAGATCCGGGTCCCCAGGGGATTGTTCTGTTCGTTGATCAGGACCGCCGCATTTCGGTCGAACTTGATGTACGACCCATCGGCGCGTCGAAGCTCCTTTGCAGTCCGCACCACGACCGCCCGGACCACCGCTCCCTTTTTCACCGTCCCCTCAGGGAGGGCCTCCTTGACATTCGCCACGATCACATCCCCGATCCGCCCATAGCGCTTCGCGGATCCGCCGAGGACTTTGATCACCGAAATCCGCTTGGCACCGGAGTTGTCTGCTACATCCAGGATTGTCCTGAGCCCAACCATAACTCGTTTCCACCTTTACAGTTACCAGCACGCGCTACTCATTGCCCCCAGCTCAGAGGGCTTTCTGGACAATCTCGACGATTCGCCACCGCTTGTCTCGGCTCAGGGGACGCGTCTCCATGATCTTGACCCGGTCCCCCACCCGGCATTTCTGTTCTTCGTCGTGGGCCTTTACCTTGGTCCGACGACGCACGAGCTTGTTATACTCGGGGTGCCGAAAAGACCGGGCTACGGACACCACCACCGTCTTCTGCATCCGGTCGCCGACCACGGTCCCTACGAAGACCTTCCGCCGGTTGCGCTGCTCAGCCATCCTACCCCGCCTCCGCCGGGCCCTGGTCCTGGCCCGTCTCCCGCCCCCGAAGGATCGTCTCGACTCGGGCGATATCTCGTCGGAGCTGGCGAAGCCGGATGGGGTTCTCCAACTGTGCCACGGCCTTGCGCATCTTCAGCCGGAACAGATCCTCTCTGAAGTCGCCCCGTTTTTGCTGAAGTTCCTCGGTGGTCAGTTCCCGGAGCTCCTTGGCCTTCATTTTCCTCCCACCTCGGCAGACCGTGTGACGAACTTCGTAGCGACGGAGAGCTTATGGGACGCCAGACGCATAGCCTCGCGCGCCTCGGCCTCGCTGACGCCCCTCATCTCGTACAGGATCCGGCCCGGCTTTACAACGGCGACCCAACCTTCCACCCCACCCTTGCCTTTTCCCATCCGAGTCTCCGCCGGCTTGGCTGTCACTGGTTTGTCGGGGAAGACCCGGATCCATACTTTCCCGCCCCGCTTGATAGACCGGGTAATGGACCGCCGCGCCGCCTCGATCTGGCGATTGGTGATCCACCCTGGCTCCATGGCCTTGAGGCCGTACTCGCCGAAGGCTAGTGCGGTCCCCCCTTTTGCCACTCCTCGCATCCGTCCCCGCTGCTGCTTCCGGTACTTGGTCTTCTTGGGCATTAACATCGGTGACCCCTATTGATCAGCAGCGACCCGCCTCCTGCGCCGCTCCCGTCCCTCGGGGGCGCTCGGAACCGTGCCCTTTTCCCCGGTTTCTCCCATGGTCTCGGGCGTGACCTCTCCGTGGAAGATCCACGCCTTGACGCCAATCCTTCCATAGGTCGTCTTGGCCTCGGCCAGGCCATAATCGATATTGGCCCGAAGGGTATGCAGAGGAACCCGCCCCTCCCGGTACCATTCGGTCCGGGCGATTTCTGCTCCACCCAACCGCCCCGAGACCATAACCTTGACCCCTTGGGCCCCCAACCGCATAGACGACTGGACTGATTTCTTCATGGCACGCCGGAAGGCGACTCGCCTCTCCAGCTGGGATGCAATATTCTCGGCCACCAACTGTGCGTCGGTTTCTGCCTTTCGGACTTCGGTGATGTCCAGTTGGATCTCCTTATCGGTCATGGCCGCAAGCTCCTGGCGGAGCTTGTCGACCTCGGCGCCTTTCCTGCCGATAATGATCCCGGGGCGGGAGGCGTGGATGATAATGCGGAGCTGATTGGCCTTCCGCTCGAACAGGATCCGAGAGATCCCGGCGTGGTAGAGCCTCTCCTTGAGGTATCGCCGGATCTTGAGGTCCTCGTGGAGCTGGTCAGCATACGCCCTGGTCGCGAACCACCGCGATTGCCAGGTCTTGATGTATCCTAAACGAAACCCCACAGGATGTACCTTTTGCCCCATGTCGCTTCTCTCCTTATGAAGCCGCCCGCTCGTCGAGCACGATAGTAATATGGCTGGTCCGTTTCTGGATCGGGGTTG
Source organism: Candidatus Methylomirabilota bacterium (assembly GCA_019456075.1). Lineage (GTDB taxonomy): Bacteria > Methylomirabilota > Methylomirabilia > Methylomirabilales > CSP1-5 > CSP1-5. The sequence continues at coordinate 4,193 of VRUN01000026.1, read as the reverse complement.
CCCTCCCCATGGCCCGGGGCACCCATCGCTTCCATCGCGGGCCTTCGTCGACCACGGCAACTCTCACGAACAGGCGATCCACCTCCCGCACGCCGTGGTTATGCTGCGCATTCGCCACGGCAGACTTTAAGACCTTCTCGATGACCCGGGCCGCCCGCTTCGGCGTGAAGCGGATAATGGCCAGGGCCTCTTGCACATCCCGACCCCGGATCAGATCGATAACAAGCCGAGCCTTCCGAGGTGGCACTCTCACAAACTTAAGGATCGCCCGCGCCTCCATACCACCCTACTCCCGCCGCCAATCGCTCGCTCCGCGTGAGGGATCTCGTGCACGTTCGGCAGGCCCCTAACGCCCGGCTGGTACTCCTTCCCTACTTGAGGGCGGTGCGCTTGGCCGAGGGCCCACTGTGCGCCCGGAAAGTCCGGGTGGGAGCAAACTCGCCCAGTTTATGGCCCACCATATTCTCGGTCACGTAGATTGGAATGAACCTCTTCCCGTTATGCACCGCGAGTGTGTGTCCCACGAATTCCGGGGTGACCGTGGATCGACGGGACCAGGTTTTGATGACTCGCCGGTCGTGGGTCCGATTCATCTCCTCGATCTTCCGCATCAGCTTGGGATCGATGTACGGGCCCTTCTTCAGCGATCGCCCCATCTAAAACCCTCCGCTGAGATGCCGGACCGCTGGAAGGCTAGCAGGCTCAAAAGCAAGACTCATGCAATTTGGCCTTCCAGCCTCCTAGCTTGCTAGCTTTCTCCCCATCTCTTGCTCACTGCTTAATTTCGCTTCCGCTTGCGTCGCGTGACAATCTCACGGTCAGATTGTTTCCTCTTCTTACGCGTTTTGTACCCCTTGGTCGGTTTGCCCCAGGGAGTGCACGGATGTCGGCCGCCTGCACTTTTCCCCTCGCCACCCCCCAACGGGTGATCGTGAGGGTTCATGGCCACTCCTCGAACCGACGGCCGAATCCCCAGCCAGCGCGCGCGACCGGCTTTCCCCAGCGAGGTATTCTCGTGCTCAAGGTTGCCCACTTGGCCAAGGGTAGCCATGCAATCCACGTGGACCTTCCGTATCTCCCCCGACGGGAGCTTGAGCAGGGCCCGGTCTTCCTCCTTCGCCATCAGTTGAGCCGAAGCCCCCGCACTCCGACAGATTTGTCCCCCCTTGCCCTGCCGGAGCTCGATGTTATGGACGACCGACCCCACCGGGATCAGCCGGAGACGAAGAGCGTTTCCCACATTGAACTCCGCCTGAGGGCCGGACATTACCTGCGCCCCGACTTCGAGTCCATCAGGGGCCAGGATGTAGCGCTTCTCACCATCCGCGTAATGGAGCAGGGCGATCCGGGCTGATCGATTTGGATCGTACTCGACACTCGCGACTTTGGCGGGGACACTAAACTTGTCCCGCCTAAAGTCGATGAGACGGTACTTCCGCTTATGCCCACCCCCCTTGTGACGCGTCGTGATCCGACCCTGGACATTTCTCCCCCCGGTCTTTCGGAGGGGAGCGAGAAGACCCTTGGCGGGTCGCCCCTCAGTGATCTCTTCAAACGTGGGCACGGTCTGAAAGCGACGGCCCGGTGAGGTTGGTTTGTGACTCTTGACTCCCATCTTCTTCGCTCTTCCGCCGTCAGTAATCCGCGGTCAGCATTTCCTTAACAAAAGTCGACAGCCGACAGCTAATGGCTGACTGTTGTCGTCTAGACCCCCTCAAAGAACTCGATGCTGTGCCCCTCCTTCAGGGTCACAACGGCCTTCTTCCAATCTGAGGTCCGGCCCACAAATTTTCCAACGCGCTTCACTCTTCCACGCATGGACACCGTGTGGACAGCGGCAACCTTCACGTTAAAGAGGACTTCCACCGCCCGCTTGACCTCCACCTTGTTTGCCCGCCGATCCACCTCAAAACAATATTTGTTCTGCTCTTTTAGTGCTGTCCCCTTCTCGGTGACCACGGGACGGCGGATGACTTGGTGCAGCTCCTTCATGGAGTCAGGCCCTCCTCCACCTTGACGAACGCCTCCCGAGTAAAAAGAATGGCATCAGCATGCAGAACATCGGAGACGTTCACCCCCCGGGCAGGCAGGACCTTCACCCCCGGGAGGTTCCGGGCAGACTTCTCCACCGCCTCCTCCCTTTGGGGGGTCACCACCAACACCTTACCGGTGAGCCCCAGGCCTCGCAGGAGACCCAGGAAGGTTTTCGTGCTAGGCCGATCCATGCTCAGGTCCTCCAGGACTTGGACTTCTCGAGCCGCGATCTTGGCAGAGAGGGCGCCACGAAGGGCTTCTCGTCGCATCGCCTTGGGAAAGCGGAAGCTCCAATCCTTTGGCTTCGGACCGTGAGTGATGCCGCCATGCCGCCATATCGGCGAGCGATTGCTCCCGGCCCGCGCTCGGCCGGTCCCCTTCTGACGCCACGGCTTCTTCCCACCCCCCGAGACCTCAGCCCGTCCTTTGGTCGAGGCGGTTCCCCGCCGCTGTTTCGCCCGCTGCCAGCGGACCGCCTCATGAAGGAGGCTCGACTGTACCGGAGTCCCAAAAACCGCCTGCGAGAGAGGCAGTTCGTCCACCTTCTCGTTTTGAGGATTCACCACATCGAGAACCTGCGTCATCGCGACTCCAACGCCCTGAGGTCCTCAGTCTCCTCCCTCAGCCGCGTTCTCCTTTCGCGTTCGCTGCCTTCTCGTCGGTCGCTCCTGGCTGGCTCTCTACCGGCGTCCCCTTGCCTGTTTTTCGAACGGCCAGCAGCCTTCCCTGAGGCCCGGGGACTGCCCCCCGTATCAACAGCAGGTTTCGCCCAGGATCGCTCTGAACGATGTGGAGTCCCCGAACGGTCACCCGCACCCCCCCCATCCGTCCAGGCATCCGATGCCCCTTAAAGACCTTGGAGGGGAATGAGGAGGCGCCGATCGATCCGGGGGCCCGGTGAAACATGGACCCGTGACTCTTCGCGCCACCCCGGTAACCCCAACGTTTCACTCCTCCCTGAAACCCCCGGCCCTTCGACGTCCCAGTCACCACAACCTCTTCCCCTGGGGCAAAGAGGTCGACCGTGAGCGTTTGGCCCGTCTGATACTCAGCCGCTGAGTGAAGCCGCATCTCTTGAAGATGCCGCATGGGGGCCACGTTGACTTTGCCGAAATGGCCGCCGAGCGGCTTGGATACCCGCTTCGGCTTTGCTGGAAGGTAGCCAACCTGGACCGCCTCGTAGCCGTCTTTATCCACCGTCTTCTTCTGGACGATGGTACACGGGCCGGCCTGCACGACAGTGACGGGGATCGCCCGTCCTGCCTCATCGAAGACCTGAGTCATCCCTACCTTCCGACCTAGAAGCCCAATCCCTATCTGCATGATGGCCGTCCGACGTCCAATGTCCAACGTCCAACGTCAATGGCTACTCCCCTCTTTTCGACTTTGGACATTGGACTTTGGACCTCACAGTTTGATTTCAACATCGACCCCGGCCGGTAGGTCTAAGCGCATGAGCGCATCCACGGTCTGAGGCGTCGGCCGCAGGATATCCAAAAGGCGGACATGGATGCGGACCTCAAACTGTTCGCGGGACTTCTTGTCCACGTGGGGAGAGCGAAGGACCGTATACCGGCTGATTTTCGACGGCAGGGGAATGGGTCCCGAGATTCCTGCCCCTGTCCGCTCGACCGTATTCACAATCTCCCTCGCGGACTGATCCAGAATGCGGTGGTCGTAAGCTTTCAGCCGTATCCGAATCCGTTGGCCCTCCACCCTTTCACCTTTCTGAACCTTCCGCCCACAACATTCCTACGCCACAATGTTACTCACGACGCCGGCCCCGACGGTCTTGCCCCCCTCCCGGATGGCAAACCGGATCTCTTTCTCCAAGGCAATCGGCTGAATGAGCTCGATCGCCAGGCGCGCATTGTCCCCCGGCATCACCATCTCCACCCCCTCCGGCAGCGTGGCAACCCCGGTCACGTCTGTCGTCCGAAAGTAGAACTGCGGCCGGTACCCCGAGAAGAACGGCGTGTGCCGCCCCCCCTCCTCCTTCGTCAGAATGTAGCACTCCGCCTGAAACTTGGTGTGCGGCGTGATGGAGGCGGGCTTGGCGATCACTTGCCCCCGCTCGATGTCTTCCCGCTTCGTCCCCCGTAAGTGCAAGCCGACGTTGTCCCCCGCCTGCCCCTGCTCCAGGGTCTTCCGAAACATCT
>VRUN01000025.1 GCA_019456075.1 Candidatus Methylomirabilota bacterium | reverse complement strand
CCCTCTACAAGCTCCTCGATGAGGTCAACCTCGTCCATCTTGCTCTTGGCGAGGATGACCGCCTTCGAGTAGGCCCGGTCCACCTGGCCCGAATGCCTTGCTGGGGGTCAGCGTTGATGGTAGAATAGTACGGTGTGGAGCGGCCATCCGTGCGGCCGGCACCACTCTTAATGCCGCAAAGTGATTGGAGAAGGGACCCACGATGATACGTAACCTGTGCTGCGGTGGGATGAACCGGCGGGGCTTTCTTCGAAGCATGGTCCTCCTGGGTGGCGGGATGGTGGGACAGATGCTGAGGGGGCGCGTCCCGGCCTGGGCCTTCTCGGTGATCTCTGAGGACCAGGAAAAGGCCATGGGGAGGCAGGCCCACCAGGAGATTATGAATAAGTTCGGCTTCTACAAGGATACGGGCCTCCAAGCCTTCGTCTCCCAGGTGGGCCAGCGAGTGTTACGGGAGGCGGAGTCGAGCCCCTTCGCATTTCAGTTCACCATTGTCGATCATCCGATGGTCAACGCCTTTGCCGTCCCGGGAGGATACGTCTACGTGACCCGGGGGATCCTGGCCGAGCTCAATAGCGAAGCGGAGCTGGCGACGATCCTGGGACACGAAATCGCCCACGTCACCTCCCATCATTCGGCCAAGCAGATGACTCGTGCCTTAGGGGCGCAGATTTTGGCACTGAGCCTTGCTGTCGTCAGTCCGGGGGGCCGGGAAAACGCTGCCGGTTGGGCTGCGATCTCCGGTGAGATCGGGACCCAAATCCTGCTGGGATACGGTCGGGAGGCGGAGCTTGAGTCGGATGAGAAGGGACTCCGGTGGGCCGTGAAAGCAGGGTACGATCCGCGGGGGATGGTAAACTTCTTGCGCGGCCTCCAGGTTCGGAATCGCCTGAGCGGTGTCGGATACCACGCCCTGCGAGCAAGCCACCCGGAGATTTTGGAGCGGATCGACCGAGACCGGGTCATGATCGAGGTCCTGACTGCCAAAACGGGAGAAACCCTCAAGGAGAACGCGGATGCATACAAAACCCGCCTGGACGGGATGGTTTATGGTGAGCCCCGCTACCGGAGACGTGTAAGAGTTGTGAGCGCCCGGGATGGTGAAAGCGTGAAGGGGGTGGCCACGCGCCTCTGGGGGAAGGACAATCGGGTTTGGGAACTGGCGCTCCTCAATGGGATCAAGGATTCGGACCGCCCCCTGCGCTCAGGTGAGAAGCTGAAGGTGATCTACGACCCCTTTGACGAATCGCCACCGCAATTTCCGAAAGATCTCTCCCAGAAGACCCCTTAGGGAGACCGCACCGTTTCCCTTCCTCATCCTGCCCGGCGTGGTCCTCTACCGGCAATGTCAGACGATTTGCGAATCGCCACCCCCCTTTCCCTTGATAGATCCCCGATGTCATCCTACGGTAAGAACAACCGGGCGGACCAAGGCATGGGCCGTCCGGGCCCTTCTGGCATAGATCGCACGGTGTGGAGCAGTCCTTCCGGCTGAGCCGAGCTGGTCTGTCGCGGAAAACAGTCCTCGACTGTGCCGGAACTGGAGGGAAGAGGCGTGAAGGGGGGGGCGATGATAAAAGGACATGTCTTGGTCAGGTTGGTCCCGGGGTTCGAGTCGCCCGCGATTTCTCAAATCAGTGTGATTCCTGGCGTGAAGGATATCATCATGGTTTTTGGGCGATGGGATGCAATCATCCAAATTGAAGCCAAAACGCTCAGCTCTCTCTCCCGCCTCGTGGTCAGCTAGATTCGAGGCATCCAAGGCGTTCAGGCCACGGAGACGTTGGTGGCAGCGGAGACGTGAACCCGTTCGCCCGCCTCACTGGGGCATCCCGTCCTCTCGGGAACCAGGTCCACCGCTCAGAAATCACTCGAGGTCCCTCAGCGTCTCCGCGTACTCTTCGGCCATACTCGGATGCCCAAATTTCTCCGCGGCCCGGATCCCCGCTTCATAGGACTGTCGGGCCTCCGCGATCCTCTCCAGCTTTACGAGGGCCTGGGCGAGGGTTCGATAGGCCGCTCCCTCATCCTGCGCGAGGGTGAGATACTGCTCCATGGCCGCAACACAATCCAGATACTGTCCGGCGTTGAAGTACTCGTTGGCGAGCATGTAAAGGACCAGGGAGTCACTCGGATCTTTCTTGAACATCTCTTGCAGGGCTTCCAGTCGGCTCATACGCACTCCTTTCTCCATGAGCGTTTGGCTCGCCGTGCCTGGCCGGCTGCTTCCCCTTGAGTGCGGGTGCATCGCCGCTGTTCCTGTGCTATAGTAGCCAAGATCGGCAACGAGAGAAAGGCCAAAGACAATCGTCTTGACCCAGGGTGAGCGTCCCCCGAGGTGCAGACACCTTGCGAAAGATGGTCTGGAATATTTCCGGCGTTGGAGGGAAACGAGGGAAATCCGTGTTGGGGCCAAGGTCTATGGCGGTGTGGGGTACCCGCGTCTTTTTGGGGAGCCTCCTCCTGATGGCGCTGGCGGGTTTCGCTGAGGCGTCCGAGTTCGCATCATCGGTAAAGGCTCCGAGACGCGTCACGATGGACTTCACCGCGGTCGAGTTGGACCGCCCCCTCCAGATCATTGGGCAGATCAGTGGATTGAACATGGTTGTCGGAAGGGACGTGCGTGGTCGCGTCACGGTCCGCCTCAGGGATGTCCCTTGGGAACAGGCTCTCGACTCTATCCTTCGGGCGAACGGCTATGGTTACATCCGGCAGGGAAACATTATTCGAATTGACAAGCTGGACATTTTGCGGAGGGAACGCGAGGCGCGGTTCCCCCCACGGCAATGCTGAGTCCCTTAAATTTCGCACTCATTTCGGGAGGATGGACGACGGGGGGTGATCACGGCACCCGGGTGAGCAAAGAACGATACGGGTAGGAGGCGATGACGCAAGACAAGGATACCCGATTCTGTCCTTACTGTTCCCTGATGGAGTTCGACATGGCCACGGTGGAGACGAGAGTCCATTGCGATCTGTGCGGCGTCGACGTACCGGTGGAGGAGTTGGTGAAAGCCGTCTAGACGAGGACCCACCGTCTGAGCCGGGCACGGTCCTCGGGGACCGTGCCTTTGTGCTTTTCAGCCCGAATATGGACACGCAAAGGATGAGACGCTATTTCGCCGCTCTGCTCCTCATCTTTCTCGTCTTCGTCGCTGTGCTGCTCGTCACCCCGTGGGGGCAGGATGTCTTCCTGGCCGGTCTCCTGCTGCAAGAGGTGACTTCGGGCCGCGAAGGGCTCTTGTCCGCTTGGACGGCCCGACCGCGGCGTGAGACGGTTGCGCTGAGGCGAAACGGCCGGGAGTTTCACGCCGACCTCTACCTTCCGTCTCAGGCCGAGGGCCGCGGGGGAATCCTCCTGTTGCACGGGCTGGACCCGGAAGGGAGACGGCATCCTCAGCTCGTCCACCTGGCGAATTCCCTGGCTCGGGCACGGAGGGTCGTGCTCGTGCCGGATCTCCACGGCCTCAAGCACCTCCGCCTGCGAGCGGAAGATACACTGGATGTGATCAGGAGCTTTCAGTATCTGGAGAGCCGGTCGGAGGTTGTGCGGGATGCGTTGGGGATCGCGGGGATCAGCATCGGGGCTGGCCCTGGACTGATAGCCGCCGCGCATCCGACGATTCGGGATCGAGTACGCGTGGTGGTGAGCTTGGGCGGGTATGCCGATTTGGGGACTGTGATCACCTTCGTCACCACCGGACATTATTCCTTCAAGGGCGTCGAGGGCTACGTCCCCCCCCGCGACGTCGTCCGGCTTCTGTTTCTCCACTCCAATATGGATATGCTGCCTGCGGCGGACCGGGAAGAAATTCAGGCGCTGCTTCGGGCCGGGCCGCTCCCTTCGGTCCCGCCGGCATCGCTGAGTAGGGAGGGGAAGGCGTTGTACCAGTTGGTGGTCAATCGCGACGACGCGGCGGTTCCGGCTCTCCTCAGCGCTTTGCCGTCTTCAATCCGGCGAGAGATAGAGGAACTCTCTCCGATCACACAGCTTCACGATTTGAGGGCAGAGGTCTTCCTCCTTCATGGCATCGCTGATCCTCTGGTCCCCCATACCGAGAGTCTGATGCTCTACGAGGTCCTCCGCGACCGGGGAAATGTGCATTTGATCCTGCTCCGACTCTTCCAGCATGTGGAGCCGGTGGACGGCATTCCCGTGAACGAGGCCCTCACGTTTTATCGGTTCCTGTTTCAGGTGCTCAGACGGCTCTCCTGATGCCCCTCGGCTGAAACGCTTCTTCAGGGCTCTGGGGGCAGGTTCTGCTGGCCGGGGGCCCTTTTTCCTCAAAGGGCCACCCGAGACGGTGCTCTTTCGAGCATGTGGGGCGTTCGCCAAAAAAGAAAGCCCCGGGAGTCCCGGGGCTTTTCTGAAGAAAACGGGGAAACTACAGCTTGGTCACATTGGCCGCCTGCTTGCCCTTCGGCCCGTCGACGATATCAAACTCCACTTCCTGGCCTTCTGTAAGGGACCTGAAGCCGGTCCCTGCGAGCGCAGTGTAGTGGACGAAGACATCATCCCCGTCGCTCCGCTCAATGAAGCCGAATCCCTTTGAGTCATTGAACCACTTTACCTTGCCCGTTGCCCGCACCTTCGTTCCTCCTTTCCCTCCAGTCTTTCGGGTATGCTTCAGGGCAGAAAAAAACAGCGAAGGTCCTGGATCTTCCCTCCGCGGTCAGACGACCCAAGGCAATAGGAGCCCACGCGGTAAACCACGGAAGTCAAGCAACTTTCCAGGTCCCTGTCCAGCAAAAAGCACGCGAAATCTAGGGAATTTCCCGAATGTTGTCAAGTCTTTTTTGCCGGGGTGATATTGACTTTTGCGGATGGGTTCTATAGTCTTGATTTCGTGCAGGTGGTGACCGCACAAGAACGGGGAAGTGAGGGAATGCCATGAAGGTTCGGAAGGCAGTGTTTCCGGTTGCGGGCTGGGGGACCCGGTTTCTCCCGGCGACGAAGGCACAGCCGAAAGAGATGCTCCCCATTGTCGACAAGCCATCGATTCAGTATGCGGTAGAGGAAGCGATCGCGGCCGGGATTAAATCCATTGTCATGGTGACCGGTCGGGGAAAAGACGCAATTGAGAATCACTTTGACCGCTCCGTGGAGCTTGAGCAGGTCTTGGCCGCCCAGGGAAAGGAGGACCTGCTTCAGGAGGTGCGTAGGATCTCGGAACTTGCTGCCTTCTGTTATATCCGCCAGAAGTCTCCCCTGGGTCTCGGTCACGCGGTCCTGGTGACGAGGGACGTGGTCGGCGACGAGCCCTTCGCCGTCATGTTACCTGATGACCTCATTGATGCCCCGGTCCCGGCCATTCAGCAGATCATAGAGGTCTTTGACCGGTATCACGTGTCCGTGATTGCCGTGACTCCGGTTTCCCGGGAGGAGATCAGCAGCTATGGGGTCATTGAAGGGCGTCAGGTCGCCGAAGGGATCTACCAGGTGACCGATCTCGTGGAGAAACCCTCGCCCGAGGAGGCTCCCTCCAACTTGGGCATCGTGGGGCGCTATGTCCTGACTCCCGGGATCTTTGAAGAGCTCGAACGGACAGCCCCCGATGCGAGAGGAGAAATTCAGCTGACCAACGGCCTCAAGGGCCTCTTGCAGCGCCAGGCGGTGTACGCGTGTGAGCTCAAGGGGCGGCGGCACGATACGGGGAGTAAGCTGGGTTTTCTGCAGGCAACGGTGGAGTTGGCCTTGAACCGATCGGATATCGGCAAAGCCGTTCGGGAGTATCTGAAAGGGTTGGAGCTCGATGCGGGAGCCGGTGGGCGAGGCGGCTAACTGACGACCAACCATCGAGTATAAGCGAGCCTCGCGGCGCGGGCGAGGCGCCGTATTGCGAAAAAAGCGGGAGTTGCTAAAACGGGAGGTGCCCTTGGTTAAGCGGCGCAGCAAAGAAGAGAAGACCGTGACGGGGGTGACACTCGAGGAACAGGGGCCCATGGGATCAGAGCGAAAGGTGCCCGAGGCGGTGCCCGTCCTTCCTGTGCGGGACATGGTCGTCTATCCGTTTATGATTCTCCCCCTCTTCGTGGGGAGGGGGAAGTCGATTCGAGCGGTGGAGGAGGCCCTGAGCAGGGATCGCGTTATTCTCTTGGTCGCCCAGAAGGATGCAGAGGTCGAGGATCCGAGTCCCCAAGAAATCTACCCCGTCGGCACGGTGGTCTTGATCATGCGGGTTCTGAAGATGCCCGATGGTCGCGTCAAGATCCTGGTTCAGGGGCTCGCCCGGACCCGGATCATGGAGTTCCTCCGGAAGGAACCGTACTTCGAAGCCCGAATCGTTGAGGTCCTCGATGATGAGGTGCCGGCGATAGAGGTGGAACTCGAGGCGCTGATTCGGACCGTCAAAGAGCAGGTCTCGAAGAGTGCCTCCACTGGCAAGCAGATATCCCCCGATATCCTGGTGATTATCAAAAACCTGGATCACCCCGGCCGTCTGGCTGATCTGGTTGCCTCGCATCTGGACCTCAAGGTGGAACAGGCAGTGGAGATCCTGGAGATCACCAATTCGGAGGAGCGACTGCGGCGCATCAGCGATTTCCTCCGGAAGGAGCTCGAGCTCTTGGAGGTTCAACAACGCATCCACGTCCAGGCCAAGGAGGAGATCGATAAGACACAACGGGAGTACTACCTCCGGGAGCAACTCCGGGCTATTCAAAAGGAGTTGGGGGAAACCGACGAGCGGCAGCAAGAGATCGAGGAGTTTTCGACGAAGATTGAGAAAGCCAAGATGCCATCCCAGGTGGCCAAAGAGGCGAAGGCGCAACTGAATCGCCTTGCCCGGATGCACCCGGATGCGGCTGAGGCTTCGGTGGTTCGGACATACCTCGAATGGCTCATTGAGCTTCCCTGGCGGAAGCAGACCAAGGATAAGATCGATATCGAGCGGGCCCAGAAGATCCTGGACGAGGACCACTACAACCTAGAAAAGGTCAAGGAGCGAGTCATAGAATATCTGGCGGTTCGAAAACTCAAGAAAAAGATGAAAGGCCCCATCCTCTGCTTTGTGGGACCGCCGGGGGTGGGTAAGACCTCTCTGGGGCGATCCATCGCCCGGGCGCTCGGTCGAAAATTCGTCCGCATCTCGCTCGGCGGGGTTCGGGATGAGGCGGAAATCCGGGGCCACCGCCGGACATACATTGGGGCCCTGCCTGGCAAGATCGTTCAGGGGATCAAGACCGCGGGGACCAACAACCCGGTCTTTATGATCGATGAGGTCGATAAGGTCGGGGCCGATTTCCGGGGAGATCCCTCGGCGGCCCTCCTCGAGGTCTTGGATCCGGAACAAAACGCGAACTTTACCGACCATTACTTGGCAGTCCCCTTCGACCTCTCCAATGTCATGTTTATCACCACCGGGAACATGGCCGATCCCATCATTCCGGCCCTGAAGGATCGGATGGAGATCATCGAGATCTCGGGGTATACCGAGGAGGAAAAGCTCCACATCGCCCGACGGTATCTGATCCAACGACAACTCAAAGAGCACGGGATCAGCGAAGCGCACCTTCTGCTCACGGACGAAGCCGTGCTCAAGATCGTTCGCGGGTACACCCGGGAAGCGGGGCTCAGAAATCTCGAGCGGGAGATCGCGACCATCTGCCGGAAGATTGCCAAGGAGATCGCAGGAGGGAGAACGGACGGCACAAAGGTCACCGGCCAGAATCTCCACCGGTTCCTCAGAGCGCCCAGGTATCTCCCGGAACCTGAACAGGAGCGAGACGAGGTCGGCGTCGCCCTCGGACTCGCCTGGACGCAGGCAGGTGGGGATATCATGTACGTCGAAGCGACGGTAATGAAGGGGAAGGGAAACCTCTCCCTGACAGGGCACCTGGGTGAGGTGATGAAGGAATCGGCCCAAGCGGCCGTCAGCTATGCGAGGGTCAGGGCTCCGGAGTTCCGGATTAAAGAGGACGTCTTCGGCAAGTTAGATATCCACATCCATGTACCCGCGGGCGCCATCCCGAAGGATGGACCCTCGGCCGGGATTACCATGGCCACGGCGCTCGTATCTGCACTCACCAAGGTTCCCGTCAAGAGAAGCGTGTCTATGACCGGCGAGCTCACGTTACGGGGAAAGGTCCTCCCCGTCGGTGGCATCAAGGAGAAGGTCTTGGCTGCCCGGCGGAGTGGGATCACCACCGTCATCATCCCGAAAAAGAACGATAAGGATGTGAAAGAGCTACCCAAGACCATCCGACGCGGGATGCGCTTTGTCTTCGTTGAGCATGTGGATGAGGTGCTGGACATGGCCCTGGGCAAGCTGGTCAGAGAGAAAAGCCAGCTCGGAGTTGCTGCCACAAAACGCGCGACGCAGCCAATGACTGTACACTAGTGCCGTTCCAACTGGATAGACCAAGCGTGAGAGGCCTGTCCTGTCGCAAGGGGCGTGAGCGAGTGCAGCGAGAAAAGTGGCGCAAAGAGTTGGAACGGTACTAGGCCGCGTGTGCGGTCGAACAAGGATCGGAGGGAGTCCGCGTTGCTCGAAAATGGGTGGGTTCGGATCATCCCCCTCGGTGGCCTCGGGGAGATCGGGCTGAATATGTTCGTGGTCGAGACGGCGGATGACATGGTCGTCATTGACGCCGGGCTGATGTTTCCCGATGAGGAAATGCTGGGAATTGATCTGGTGATTCCCGACTTCAGCTATTTACTGGAGCACCGCGCGAAGCTGCGCGGACTCATTCTCACCCACGGCCACGAGGACCATACCGGGTCGCTCCCCTTCCTCCTCAAGGAACTCCCGATCCCGGTATACGGGACGCCGCTGTCCCTTGGCCTGGCGGCTGAAAAGATCCGGGAGCAAAATCTCGAAGCCGACCTGCGGCAGGTGGTTCCGCGGGAGAGCTTTCACCTGGGTAGCCTCCAGGTGGAGTGTATGCGGGTCTGTCACAGCATTCCAGACGGGGTGGGGGTTGCCTTGGAGACGCCTGCAGGTCTTGTCGTCCACGCCGGAGATTTCAAGTTTGATCCCACGCCAGTGGATGGACAGCTCACCGACTACCACAAATTTGCCGAACTAGGAGACCGCGGAGTGCTGGTACTCCTCTCCGACTCGACCAATGCCCTGCGGCCTGGATTTACCCCATCGGAGCGGACAGTCGGCCAGGCCTTGGAAGAGATCTTTCGAACGGCCAGACGGCGGATCATCGTCGCCTGCTTTGCGAGCCACATCCATCGGATCCAACAAGTCCTGGAGGTGGCAGCCAGGATGGGAAGGAAAGTGGCCGTCCACGGCAAAAGCATGACGACAACCACCCGGATCGCTGCGGATACCGGATACCTGAAGGTCCCACCCGGGGTCCTGGTTCGCCTGGACGAGCTCAGCTCCCTGTCGCCGGGTGAGACGGTCATTATTGCGACCGGCTCACAAGGCGAGCCCTTGTCCGCCATTGCTCGGATGGCAGCCGGAGAGCATAAGCAGATTGAGATCACCCCCGGAGACACGGTGATCTTTTCCGCCCGGGTGATCCCGGGAAACGAGAAGTCCATCGCGCGGACGATCAACCAGCTCCTCAGACGCGGGGCGGAGGTGGTGACCGAGGAACTCGCCCCGGTCCATGTATCGGGCCATCCGTGCCAAGAGGAACTCAAGTTGATGCTGAATCTCACCCGACCAAAGTTCTTTGTTCCCATTCACGGAGAGTACCGACACCGGCATCACCATGCAAAGCTGGCGGCGGCGGTCGGGATTGCTCCAGACCACATCTGTCTGGCAGAGAACGGGGATATTCTCGAGTTTACGCCCGATAAGGGAGGGGTCGTCGGCACGGTGGGAGGGGGACGGGTCTTCGTGGATGGGAAGGGCGTGGGCGATGTGGGGGATGCCGTTCTGCGAGAGCGCCAGCATCTGGCGAGGGATGGGATGGTCGTGGTGGTGATAGGCCTCCATCCCCAGACAAGGGCTGTGGTGACAGGACCTGAAATCATCTCTCGCGGGTTCATCCATCTCCAGGATCAAGAGGTCCTCTTTGACGCGGCCAAACGGTTGGTGAATGAGGTCCTGATGGGCTGTCCGGAGGAGGAGCGAATGGAGACGGCAGTCCTGAAGGAGAACGTGAAGGCAACCCTGCGGAAGTATATTCAGAAGACCTTTGATCGGCGGCCAATGATCCTGCCGGTCATCATCGAGATGGAGGGGGTCACGCATGATAAAGCAGAGTTCATGGTTCCGAGTGAATAGTTCGAGGTCTCAACCATGAACCGCCCCAAAGGGCTTATGAGGCTCGCTTCAGGCTTATCGAAGATTGTTCGCCATCCGAAGGCAAGGGAGGTCGTGGGACTTCTCTTGATGGCGTTCGCCCTCCTCATACTGGTCAGCCTGATCTCCTTCAGTCCTTCCGATCCCTCCTTTTTCCACTATGCCTCACACAAGGAAGCGGCGCACAACTTCGGGGGACTGGTGGGGGCCCACCTCGCTGGAGATCTCCTCGGAATTGTGGGGGTGACTGCTTTCTTGCTCCCCCCGGCGCTCTTCTGGGTTGGCTTCGTCCTGGTAAGCGGGGGGAGTCTGAAACCCTGGACCGTCGGGATTGCTGGCTTTGTTCTCCTCCTCACCTCAACCTGCCTCCTGTTGACCATGTTTGAGCACGAGGGCTTCGACCCCTCGTTCCGGGGAGTGCAGGCCGGGGGATTTTTGGGAGTGCTGCTGTTCCATGCGTTTCGTCCTGCCCTGGGTCGCTTCGGTCTTTACCTCGCGATCCTCACCGGAATACTCCTGTTTCTGGTCCTGGTGTCCCAGGGGTCTTTGGTCGGGCTTGTGCGATCCTTCCGGGAAATCTTCACGTGGCTGGGTCGTCACCTCACATCGTTTTTCGCGGCCGCTCGGACATGGGTCCCCGCGGCGTCCCCCCAGGATGCGATGGTCCCTGCCCAGGAAGCGCTCCCTCGAGAGAGGCCGACCCGGACCCCGCCACGGAAAAGAATCGAGGAAGGTGACGGGGAGGCATCGGTGGCGATGCGGAGGGTCTCGAAGGAGATGGAAGCACATGAACTGCCTTCGCCTTCCCTTCTCGATGCGTCAGGTGCACTCGTCTCCGGGCCCTTAGATCACGAGCGCGAGGAGAACAGACAGACCCTAGAAAAAACCCTCAGGGATTTTGGAATTGAAGGGCGGGTCATGGAAACCCAATCTGGACCGGTGATTACCCGGTATGAGATCGAACCCGCGCCCGGGATAAAGGTCAACCGGATCGTCAACTTGGCGGATGACCTGGCGTTGACCCTCAAGGCATTGAGTGTTCGAATCGTGGCTCCTATCCCTGGAAAGGCTGCCGTCGGAGTAGAGATTCCCAACAAGAGTCGCGCCGTGGTCCAGCTCAGAGATGTTCTGGCATCTGAGGCGTTTGAAGACTGTCGATCCCCTCTTCCGATCGCGCTGGGGAAGGATACTTCAGGTGATCCCTTTGTGACAGACCTTTTGCAGATGCCGCACCTCCTGATCGCGGGGGCCACCGGGAGCGGAAAGAGTGTGTTTATTCACAGCATCATTCTCGGTTTCCTGTATCGGTCCGCGCCCCAAGCAGTGAGATTGTTGTTAATCGATCCCAAGCGGGTTGAGCTCTCCGTGTACAACAATATTCCCCACCTGGTGGACAACCCTCTTGTGCCCGACGCAAACGGAAGAGAAGCCGCCTGGCAGGTGATGACGGACGCCAGGCAAGCCGCGAAATGTTTACAGCTGATCGTGAAGCACATGGAGGCACGATATAAGCTCTTTGCTGAGGTCGGTGCTCGCTCGATTGAGGCGTATAACAATGGCCGACCTGAGGGGAGACCCCGGCTCGCGTATCTCGTGGTGATCATCGATGAGCTCGCCGATCTGATGTTTACGGAAGCATCCGTGGTGGAAAATGCCATTGCCCGGTTGGCCCAGATGGCGCGGGCGGTGGGGATTCATCTAGTGCTGGCCACGCAAAGGCCCTCGGTGGATGTCATCACTGGGGTTATTAAAGCGAATTTCCCCACCAGAATTTCCTTCCAGGTGTCTTCGAAGGTCGATTCGCGGACCATTCTCGACACGAACGGGGCGGAACAGTTACTGGGGGGAGGGGACATGCTATTTCTTCCCCCGGTGAGTTCGAAGCCCACGCGGATTCACGGGTGCTATGTGTCGGATCAGGAGATTAGCCGCGTAGTAGAATTTTTGAAGGCGAAAAACACGTTGGAACCGTTCCCGTGGTCGCTCGAGGTCGCTGAGGACCGGACGGTCGAGGGCGTGGACATCCCCGATGAAGAAGAGGCCCTATATCGCGCAGCAGAACAGATTGTTCGCCAGACCGAGCAGCCCTCCATTTCTCTTCTCCAGAGGCGTCTCAGGATCGGTTTCAATAGGGCGGGTCGCATGATCGACCGCATGGAACGGGAAGGCATTGTGAGTCACACCGATTCGAGAGGGCACCGGGTGGTCCTGAAGCCCTGGTCATCTGGGGGATTATGACGACGACCCCCGCTTGCGGTGACCGACCCCCGAGGGCGGTGGTGACCCCGGGGAAGGGGTGGTCGGCGTGAAGATCGGTAGGTGGTCCCTCACCCTATGTCTGGTTGGCGTCGTCCTCACCCCTCAGGCGCAAGGGGTGGTTGAGCAGATTCAGGTTTTTTACGAGAGGACCAAGGATATCAAGGGCCAGTTTTCCCAGCGGGTCGAGCTGGCGATGGGACAAGTAGAGGAGGCCCGAGGGGCTTTTTATCTCAAACGCCCGGGGATGATGCGTTGGGAGTATGAGCGGCCAGAACCCCGCCTTATCGTCACGGATGGGTCCACCTTGTGGGCGTACACTCCCGCGGATCGGCAGGTCATTGTCCAGGATCTAAAAGCGGCATTGACATCCCTCCCCTTTGACTTTCTGGTCGGGGCGGGGAGGTTAACCGATCAGTTCGTCGTGCGCCAGGTTACGACTCTCAAGGATGGCTACCGCGTGGTCCTGACGCCACAGCGCCCCGATCCTCACGTTCGCGATTTGGAGATAGAGGTAGAGGCAACCACCCTGCATATCCGGTCCCTGACCCTGCAGGATTCCTATGATAATCGGACGGTCATGCACTTTTCGGATCTCCGGGTCAATAGCGAACTCCCTGCCGATCTCTTCTCCTTTGTCCCGCCGCCCGGGGTAAAGACGCTCCGCGCAGAGGATCTTTTCCCCCACTAAGGGTCTGCCAGAGGGGTGGAGCTCTCTCTAGCCCGGTAGGGCTGGCTGAGGGGCGACAGCGAAAAAGGAGCGGTGCTGCGTTCATATCTAGGCATGGACTTTGCAACGGCTCTAAAGGAGCCTCGGTTTGTAAGACAGGTCTCAACCCTCTCTCAGTCGAGAAGTCCGTCGTGATTGCCACTCGAGCACCCTCATGGTAAAGACTTCTCCAGAAAGAGATCATGTCATGTGGGACCTCGTAAAGCGGTTCCTGGAGACCATGCGCGTGGACCGCTGCGCGATCGCCGTGTGTACCCCGGGAGAGCCGTCGGCCAACCTCATCGTTGGATATGACCGGTTCAAGGAGGACCCCTGGGTTGAAGGGATCAATTTGTCCTTGGACCGGTATCCGGATATCCGTTGGGTCCTCGAGACTCGGCAGCCCCTGGTGGTCCCGAACGTGGCCGAGGAACCCGTGCTATCCGATATTAAGGATCTCCTCCTCTCGCTCCCGATTCGTTCGATGTTGGTCGTTCCGATTCTGAGACATAATCAAAGCATTGGGGTCGTGAGCTTGAGCAACCGGGATACGGTTCAAGAGTTTACTCGGGATGATATCGAGTTTTGCCGGACTTTGGCGAATCAGGCGGCCCTCAACATCGAGCAAAGCACCCTCTTTCAAGAGGCACAGCAGCGGGCCAATAAACTCCAAGCGATCATAAACCTGGCAAAGCGGATGACCGCCTCTTTGAATCTCGAGGAGGTCTTTGACTTCGCGGTGAAGGCGGCGGCAGAGTTCCTAGAGGTCCCATGTGTGTGGCTCTGGGTCGCGGACGAGGAGAGGGGCGAGCTGGTGATGCAGGCCAATTATGGTCTGCAGGAATTTACTGGGTTGATCGTCGGCCGGATCCCGTACGGTGGAGGGGTCATCGGGAGGATCATGGACCGGGGCGAGTCCCAGTATCTGGCCGACGTGAAGCAAGAGTCGCGCTGGCTGAACAAGCGGTTTTTAGAGGAGGCGGGCATTGTCTCCTTCGCGGGTATTCCCCTCATCAGTGAGAGTCGTGTGATAGGGGTCCTCTCGGTTTTCACTCGCAGTCGCCGCCTCTTCGCCGCCGATGAGCGGACCTTGTTGGGTACCTTTGCCAGCCAGGCGGCCATCGCCATCGCAAATGCCAGGGCATACCAGCAGATCCAGCGGTACGCATCTACCGTGGCGGAGTTGTATGAGGCCGCCACGCAGGTCAGTGGTTCCCTCGACCTGGACGAGACCCTCCAGAAGATTGCTCGGGGTGCAGCGGCCTCCACTGATGCCGCCTCTAGCACCATCATCCTTTTTGACCAGTTCGGCGAGGTCACTCATATCGTCGACTGGGAGATCGGGGAGATCGAGGTGCGAAAGGATGGCATCTCGCGTCAGGTCTGGGAGACCGGCCAGCCCGAGGTTCTTCCCGATTTCGGGACAGCCCCCCCGGAGACGGTGAATCCCCGCCTCTTAGAGCTGGGGCGGGCGGCTGCCGTCTGCCTCCCCCTGCAAGTGCGCGAGCGGGTCCGTGGGGTGATGTGGGTCCACTACAATGAACCCCGCAGCATTGCCGAGGAAGATCTACATCTCCTCGCTTCCTTTGGCAACCAGGCGGCCATTGCGATCGAGAACGCTCGCCTGTTTACCGAGACGAGGCGGCTCGCCAACACCGATGCATTGACCGGACTGTACAACCACCGGTACTTCTATCATCTCCTCGATACGGAGGTAAAACGGGCTCGTCGCTATGGCCGGACACTTTCGCTGATCATGCTCGATATCGATCACTTCAAGCAGTTCAATGACCGATTCGGGCATCTGGCGGGCGATGAGGCGTTGCGGTCCTTGGCCCGGATCCTCCGGAAGAATTCCCGGCGGGTCGATACGGTCGCGCGCTATGGCGGCGAGGAGTTTGCCATCATCCTCCCGGAAACCGACCTTGCCCAGGCCGCGGTCCAAGCGGAGCGCCTCCGCTCGGCGGCAGAGGAACATCAGTGGTCTGAAGGTTATCTCACCATTAGTCTCGGGGCGGCTGTCCTCACCTCGGAAATGTCCAGGGCAGAGGACTTAGTCCGGGACGCGGATCGGCCCCTGTACCAGGCCAAGGAGGCCGGCCGCAATCAGGTGTGCCTCGGCCCGCCGCTTTCCCGTGGAGGCCGTTGACAGTTCGCGGCTCAGCATCTAGTCTCACAAGATGAAACAATCCTTATCCGACAGGCTCGTCGTGGCCATCGCGACCGGCGCCTATGTGGGGTACCTGCGTCCGGCCCCCGGAACGCTCGGGAGCATCCTCGGACTCCTCCTGCTTTGGCCCGTCGGCGCCGGGACTCTCCAGGCCCTGGTGACCCTTTGCCTCATCGGGGTGGGGATCGTGGTAGCCGGTCGGGCAGCCGAGATCATGGGGGCGCAAGACCCCTCAGACATCATTATCGATGAGATTGCCGGGATCGCGGTGGCGACGATGTTTCTGCCGACTCGGTTCCTCGAGCGGGCGGTGGCCTTTGTGCTCTTCCGCCTCTTCGATATCATCAAACCCTTCCCCGCTCGGCAGGCGGAGCGTCTTTCAGGAGGGGTCGGGATCGTCGCGGATGATCTGATCGCCGGCCTCTACGCCAACCTGTTGGTCCACGTGTGGCTCTTCCTCTCATGAACGTCAAGAATGCGGAGATCGTCAGCATTGGGACCGAGCTCCTCCAGGGGGGGCTGGTCGATAGCAATAGTCTTTTTCTGACGGAGACGCTGCACGGGATCGGGATTGAGGTCTCGTACCGCACGACGGTCGGGGATGACCGCCAGCGGATCCATCAGGTGCTCCGACAGGCCCTGGATCGGGCCGCCGTGGTGGTCGTCACCGGCGGGCTGGGACCCACCAAGGATGATTGTACCCGGGATGCGCTGGGGGATGTCAGTGGCGGGCCTCTCATCCTCCACGACGAGACGTTGAAGGCGATAGAGGAGCGATTCGCACGCCGAGAGGTTCCCATACCGGAGGTCGTCAAGCGTCAGGCCTGGGTCCCGGATGGCTTTGTTGTCCTCCCGAACCGTCACGGGACGGCGCCGGGCCTGCTTTGGGAGGAAGGCGGGCGTCTGCTTGTCGCCCTGCCGGGCCCGCCGCGGGAGATGCGTCCGCTCTTCACCGAGCAGGTCCTCCCGGTCCTTCTGAGGGGAGCTGGGAGCGCGCGGCGGATTCGAACCCGGACGATCAGGGTCTGTGGACTCCGCGAGGCGCAGGTGGAGGAGCGGATCACAGACCTGCTCGGCACCGAGCATCCCCCTGTCAGCCTCCTCGCCCGGCCGGGAGAGGTTCATATCCGGATGACGGTCTGTGGAACGGAAGAGGAAGTCGAGTCCCAGCTGGCGTTGTGGGAGACAAGAGTGCGGGATCGATTGGGAGAGGCGGTCTTCGGAGTCGATGAGGAGCGCCTCGAGGAAGCGGTGGGGCGCCTCCTCCGCCTCCAGGGGCAGACGGTGGCTGTGGCCGAGTCCTGCACTGGCGGTCTCGTAGCCCATCGGATCACCAACGTCCCCGGCAGCTCCGACTATTTTGAACGGGGGATCGTTTCGTATAGCAACCGCGCGAAACTGGATCTTTTGCAGGTTCCGTTCTCCCTGATCGAGCAGCACGGGGCGGTGAGTTCGGAGGTGGCGGTTGCGATGGCGGCGGCGGTTCGCCGCCTCGCGGGGACCGATCTGGGCATAGGGGTGACCGGGATAGCCGGTCCGGGGGGTGGGTCCGAGGCAAAGCCGGTGGGGCTCACCTACATTGCCCTCGCCGATGTGCGGGGAGAGGAGTGGTGTGAGCACCGATTTCCGTTCGATCGGGATCAGAACAAGCTGTGGTCCTCGCAAATGGCCCTGGAGATGCTGCGTCGATTCCTCCTCAAAGCCAGGACTGAGCCTTCATGAGGGTCGCGGCAATCCGATTCACCCGCAAGGCGCATGAGACTGTTTGTCGCCGTCAACGTGGATCCTTCTCTGAGGCCTCCCCTGGTGGAAGTACAGGGAAAGCTCAGGGCGACCCCGGCGCCGGTGAGCTGGGTCAAACCGGAAAACCTTCACTTCACCCTCAAGTTCCTCGGAGAAATCTCTGAGACTCACGTGCCGGCGCTCCGAGAGGCCTTTCGTCGGTCCCTGGTCGGCATCAGGTCTTTTGCCCTGTCACTCGGCGGTGTGGGGGCCTTCCCACCGAAGGGGAGGCCGCGGGTGATCTGGGTTGGGGTGGAACAGGGGACCGAGGAGATGGTAGGACTGAGGGACCGAATTGACGAGATCCTCCTTCCCCTCGGGTTTCCCCGCGAGAAGCGCCCCTTTCAGCCCCATCTCACACTGGGTCGGGTAAAAAATGTGGGGCGACTCGATGCCCTGCTCGAGGGGCTACGCAGCGCGGAGGTCGGTCACGTGGGACGGATGCAGGTTCGATGTGTCGAACTCGTGCAGAGCCAGCTGCATCCTGGGGGGGCCATCTACACCTCGGTGGAGGCGGTCCCGTTAGAGGAGGGACCGTGATTTCTGAGACGAGGCGGACCGCACAGTTGCGGAAGGCGGCCGGGGAGATCTTCCAGGCGGCATTGGATGCCGCCAACCCTCGGGTGGCGATCCAGCGCCATCTGCAACGTGATGGGGAGAAACTCCTGGTGAATGGAGCGATATATGATCTCGGACAGGGCCGAGTGTATGTGGTGGGTGCGGGGAAGGCCAGTGCGGCGATGGCGGCCGCCGTCGAGGAGATCCTGGGGGATCGGGTGAGTGATGGGGTTGTGGTCGTGAAAGATGGTCACTCCCTCCCCTTGCAGCGCATCCGGGTTCACGAGGCGAGCCATCCGGTCCCCGATGCGCGGGGGGTTCACGGGACCGCGGCCATCCTTGCGCTGCTTGCCGAGACCCGCGCGGAGGATCTGGTCATCGTCCTGATCTCCGGCGGCGGTTCGGCCCTGCTGCCCGCTCCCGTCGAGGGGACGCACCTCACCGAGAAACAGGCCGTCACCCGGGAGCTTCTCGCGTGCGGTGCTGCCATTGAAGAAATCAACGCCGTCAGGAAACACTGCTCGCGGCTCAAGGGGGGGCAACTGGCGCGGGCAGTCCAGCCGGCTTCCTGTCTCACCGTGGCGCTCTCCGACGTGATCGGTGATCCCTTGGATGTTATTGCCTCCGGCCCAACCGTCCCGGATCCGACCACGTACCAGGATGCCCTGGGGGTGCTGCGTCGGTACGAGCTCCAGGACCGGATCCCCGCCAGCATCTGGCGGCATCTGGAAAGAGGGGCGAGAGGGGAACAGCCCGAGACTCCGAAGGCCGGCGAGGCCTGCTTCGAAAAGGCACACCATCTCATCGTGGGGAACAATCTCCAATCCCTCCTGGCGGCTCAAGAGCGCGCCGCCCGGCTCGAATTTCGAACTCTCATCGTGACCACCGCCCTCCAAGGGGAGAGCCGGGAGGCGGCCAGGGCGCTATCCGCCTTCCTCCTAGAGATTCGTCGGTCCGGCATACCCATTCCGCCCCCCGCCTGCCTGCTGTTCGGGGGAGAGACCACCGTGACCGTCCGAGGGAAAGGAAAGGGAGGCCGCAATCAAGAGCTCGCGCTGGCCGGTGCGATTGCCATCGCCGGTGCAGAGGATCTGGTTATTTTCAGCGCCGGGACTGATGGAAGCGATGGGCCCACCGACGCGGCTGGGGCGGTGGCGGATGGTGAGACCTGGGCTCGGGCCAAGGCGGCCGGGCTCGATCCGCTCCGTGCCTTGGAGGACAACGATTCGTATCACTTCTTTCAGGGTTTGGGAGATCTGATCACAACCGGGCCCACCCTCACCAACGTGATGGATGTCACCCTCCTTCTTGCCGGGTAAATCCTTGATTTGAAGAAAATGCTTGTTGACAAAGGGTATAACATCGCATAATTTAGTTGGTTACGCTGGGATGGACTATGTTTCACCGGTTATCTGATCGGCTTCAGGCCATCTTCAAGAAGCTCCGGGGCCACGGGAAGCTCACCGAAGAGCAGATCACCACGGCGCTGCGCGAGATCCGCTTAGCGCTTCTCGAGGCGGATGTCCACTACGGGGTGGTCAAGGACTTTCTGGACCGGGTTCGGGAGCGAGCTGTTGGGCGTGAGGTCCTTCAGTCACTCACCCCGGGGCAGCAGGTCGTCAAGGTCGTGTTTGAAGAGCTCACCCTGCTCTTGGGTGGGGAGGAAAGCACCTTAGCTTTCGCGGGTCACCCCCCGTCCGTGGTGATGCTGGTTGGGCTTCAGGGATCCGGGAAGACCACCACGGCGGCGAAGCTGGCCGCTCTGCTCACACGGCAAGGTCGGAGGCCCCTCCTGGTGGCGGCGGACACGCGTCGCCCGGCAGCGGCAGAGCAGCTTCGCGTTCTGGGGGCGAAGATCGGGGTCGAGGTCGTCACCGATCCCCGCTCGTCCGCACTGGCCCTCTGCCACAAGGCGGTGGAGTACGCCCAGACAAGGGGTCTCGAGCCGATTCTCGTGGACACCGGCGGGCGGCTCCATATCGATGATGAACTCATGGCCGAGCTCAGGGCCGTGAAGGAGGCGGTCCATCCGGTGGAGACCCTCCTCGTGCTCGATGCCATGACCGGTCAGGATGCGCTGAGCGTCGCGACCGGCTTTCACAGCACATTGGATCTGAGCGGCTTTATCCTCACGAAGCTCGAGGGGGACGCCCGGGGAGGGGCCGCCATCTCGGTGCGGGCCGTGACGGGACGGCCGATCAAGTTCATCGGCCTCGGAGAGCGGCTGGAAGCGCTGGAACCGTTTCATCCGGAGCGGATGGCCTCCCGGATACTCGGGATGGGCGATGTCCTCACACTGGTGGAGCGGGCGGAAGCCGCAGTGGATCGGGTGCGGGCTGAGGAGATGGCCCGAAAGATCCACCGCGATGCGTACACACTAGAGGACTTTCGAGAACAGCTGACCCAGGTCCAACGGATGGGATCGATCGAGGAGCTCATCGGGATGTTCCCGGGTCTCCCCGTGGGTGGTGGCAGCCCGCGCGTCGACGGCAAGGCCTTCACGCGGATGGAGGCCATTCTGAATTCCATGACCAGGGAGGAGCGGCGGAACCCGGGAATCCTCACCGGGAGCCGGCGTCAACGGATCGCCAAGGGATCCGGGACATCCGTCGCCGAGGTGAACCAGCTTTTGCGCCAGTTTCAGCAAACGCAGCGATTGATGCGACAAGTGGTCCTGGCGGGGGAAAAGGGGCGAATGCGAGGCATCTTTCCCGTGGAGTAAGGCCCGGATCACTTGCGGGATGGGAGGTGATTGAATGGCCGTACGGCTCAGGTTAAAGCGCATCGGAGCAAAAAAGCGGCCGGTTTTCCGGATTGTCGTGATGGATTCACGAAACCCGCGGGATGGCCGCGTCATCGAAAGCATTGGGGTCTACAATCCGCTCCAAGAACCGGCAGCATTGACCCTGGATGAGGAGAAGGCCCTCTCCTGGCTGCAACGGGGGGCGCAGCCGACGGCGACAGTGCGGGAGCTTCTCTCGACCGCTGGGGTGATGGAGCGATTTGCCGGCCTCCGGAGGGCTTCGAAAACTGCTTGATCGTCAGTGGCTCATCGATCGGAACCTCAGGAGCAAGGGCCTCCTCCTGGAGGGTCTCCTGCCGAGAGTTGCGGCGGCGCTGGGGAGGCGGACGTGTTGAAGGAACTGGTGGAATATGTCGCAAAGGCCTTGGTGGATAACCCCGATGCGGTGAATGTGGAGGCGATCGAGGACGAGAAGACGACGATGTTAAGACTCAAGGTGGCCCAACCGGATTTAGGTCGGGTGATCGGGAAGCAGGGGCGGACTGCGCGGGCGATGCGCACCATACTCCACGCGACCGCGGCCAAATCTCGGCGACGGGCGGTCTTGGAGATCGTCGAGTAGGATTCGGTGGCGTCTCAGGAGTTACTCGTTCTGGGACGGGTGGTAGGGGCCTGGGGTCTACGCGGGGCGGTGAAGGTGAAGTCCTTTGCGGATTCCCCTTCGCTCGTGTCTCGGGGGCGATCGGTGATCCTTCGGGGACGCGGCGGGGAATCGGAGGTCCTCCTGGAAGAGATTCGGCCTCTACGGGATCTGTGGGTGGCGACGTTTCAGGGGATTAAAAGTCGGGAAGCGGCTGAGGCGTTGAAGGGCTACGAAATCTGTATTCCGCGGGCCTCGGCCCCGCCGCTGCCGGACGCGTCGTATTATCATTACGACATGCTCGGCCTGAAGGTTCAGACGGAGACCGGGGAGGGACTTGGCGAGATCGTGGACATCTTGCCGTCGGATGCTCACGACCTGTACGTGGTCCGGCGAGATGCCGGGGAGTGGCTTCTTCCGGCCGTACGGGCCTTTATTCTCAGGGTCGACCTGGCAAGACAGGTGATGGTCGTTCGGCCGATAGAAGGGTTGGTCGACGCTGAAACGGTATGATATCGTTACCCTCTTTCGAGGGATGTTCTCCGGGCCGCTCCACGAGAGCATCCTGAAGCGGGCCCAGGAGAAGGGCCTGGTGGAGATTCGGGTTCACGACCTGAGGGACTGGACCCATGACCGACATCGGGTTGTGGACGACGTCCCGTACGGCGGCGACGCGGGGATGGTCCTCAAGCCGGAGCCACTCTTTGAGGCGGTGGATGCACTGCGGAAGGCGGAGAGCGAGGTGCTCCTCCTCACACCCCAGGGGGAGCGATTCGATCACGCCATGGCCTGCCGCCTGGCGGAGACGAGTCATCTCATCCTCCTCTGCGGCCGCTACGAAGGTTTTGACGACCGGGTCCGAAGCGTGGCAGACCGCGAGGTCTCCATCGGCGACTTCGTGTTAAGCGGTGGGGAGCTACCGGCCCTGGTCGTGATCGATGCCCTGGTTCGACTGATCCCCGGGGCGTTAGGAGATGAGAGTTCGGCGATGCAGGATTCATTTGTCGGTGGTGTGCTCGATCATCCCCAGTATACCCGGCCTCCCGTGTATCGGGGGCTCCGCGTTCCCGAGGTCCTGCTCTCGGGGGATCACGAACGCATTCGACGCTGGCGACGGAAGGAGGCGTTACGCCGGACTCTCCTCCGCCGCCCGGATCTGTTGAAACTGGCGGCACTGAACGCCGAGGATCAGTCGCTGCTTTCTGAGATCCAGGCAGAACATGAGGGCGAGAGGGACGAACAGACGGAGAGACCATGAATATCGATAGCCATATCAAGTCGGTGGAGGCCCCCTTCCTGCGAACCGATCTTCCCTCGTTTGGACCGGGCGACACTGTCCGAGTCTATGTGAGGGTTCGCGAGGGAGAGAAGGAGCGGATCCAGGCCTTTGAGGGCGTGATCCTTCGGCGACGGAAGGCAGGCCTCGGCTCCACCTTTACTGTCCGGAAGGTCAGTTACGGCGTCGGGGTGGAACGCACGTTTCCGCTGCACTCCCCCATGATCGAGCGGATCGAGCGCCAACGGGCTGGCCGCGTGCGCCGGGCCAAGCTCTACTATTTGCGAGAGCGGCGGGGGAAGGCCGCGCGGATTCGAGAGAAGCGGACCAGGTAGCTGTGGCCTGGCTTCTCATCCGATGCACCGGTCTCCTCCGGACACACGTGCCTGATCGGACTCACCTCTTCGCGACAAGAACGCTCCCCCTCTTTATCGGCACGAAGCAGCAACCAGGCGGTCGGCCGATCGCGGTGGACTTTTCGGCCGTCGGGGTCCTGGTCCGAGTCAATGGCCGTGGAGAGACAGAGGCATGAGGGGAATCGAGCGGGCGATCCGCCGAAAGGGGTTTCTACGGCTCGCGGGGGTGGATGAGGCTGGGCGCGGGGCATTGGCGGGACCCGTGGTGGCGGCGGCGGTAATTCTCAGGGATGGCCGGCGAATCGTCGGTGTGACCGACTCCAAGCGGCTGAGCCCGCGCCGGCGCGAGCGCCTGTACGGACAGATTAGAGAGGAAGTACTGGCGGTCGGCGTGGGGGTCGTAAACGTGTCCACCATTGAGGCGCGGAACATCCTCCAGGCCACCCTGCTGGCCATGGAGCGGGCAGTGGTGGACCTGCAGGTATCCCCCGACGGAGTCATCGTGGACGGCCTGGCGGTCCCCAACGTAGACGTCCCGGTTTTTCCCGTCGTCCGCGGGGATCTCGAATGTCCGTCGGTGGCTGCCGCCTCGATCGTCGCCAAAGTGACCCGGGATCGGATCATGGCGGACTATCACGCAAGGTATCCCGCCTATGGTTTCGACCGGCACAAGGGCTATGGGACGGATGCGCATCTTCAGGCCATCGCAGAACACGGTCTGAGTCCCATCCATCGAAGGACCTTCAGTCCCGTCCGGCAGATACGGTTGCCCCTAGTCCCTGCGGAGAGGTCAGTGTGCTGAACCGAAAAAATGTCGGGATCGAAGGGGAGAGGGTGGCCCGCCGTTTCCTGGAAGGGCTCGGATTTCGGATTGTGGAGGAAAACTTTGCCTGCCCTCTCGGGGAGATTGATCTCATCGCCCAGGACGGGGAGGTCCTCGTCTTTGTGGAGGTGAAGGCCCGACGCTCTGTTCGGTTTGGCGGACCCGCCGAGGCGGTTCATGGGAAAAAGCAACGGCAGATCCTGCGGGTTGCTGAGGCGTATATGAGAGAGCGCCGGCTGCGGGTGCCGTGTCGGGTGGATGTGGTGGCCATTGAATTTGCGCCGCAGGGTGCCGAGCCGAGGATCGAGCTGATTCGGAACGCGGTCCAGGGAAGCGGGTCCGCCTAGTGCTCCGATTCGCTAATACGATTACGTATTCTCGTGAATTGTATCAGAGACATTGCTCACTCAGCACTAGTCCTGAGGGCTTCGTTCGTCACAGAACGTGTGCATCGAAGGACTAGCGACCGCACTGAGGGTGGTGAACGCGGGAGGGGTTGCGGAAGAGCGGGAAAGAAGCGTCACCTATACCTGCCACGCCAGTGGGAGTCGCGGGGTGGATCCTCCCAAGAGCAAAAAGGGAAATTTTATGTGCCCAGAATGTGGGGAACAGGTCGAGATCAGCGAGAAACGAGTGGTCAAAAAGAAGGAGAAGTAGCCGCATTTGACGGTGGCTCTCCTATTTGCTATAATTGACGAACCCGCGAAAAGGCGGGTTTATTTTTCGGGGCTGAATTTACCTAACGGTAGGTAAATGACGACAAAGGGGCGCATCGAGCGAGTCGCCAGGCGGGAATTTGCGCGGCACGGGTTTGAGGGGGCCTCGATCCGACAGATCACCGCTGAGGCCCGTGTGACCAAGCCGGTCCTCTACTACTATTTCAAGAACAAACGAGATCTCTTCCTGGGCCTGCTCGAGGAGGCCGTTGCGCCTCTGTGCGACGAAGTCGAAGGCATAGCGCATCGCGAAGCCTTGCCCATCCAACAAATGGAGCACATTGTCACTGCATTCAAGCGGTTTTCTCGGGAAAGGCCTGATGAGTTCAGACTTCTCCATCGGGCGGTAGAGCGCCGGGAGCGCGAGGTGCAGATCATCGCCCAGAAGTACTTCCGTCGAATATTCCGGGCAATCTCCCGGGTTATCAACGAAGGGATCGAGCGAAAGAACTTCCGGTCGCTCAACGTCCCGCAGACCACGTTCAGCGTGATCGCCATCCTGGTCTATTACTTGACCCGCGCGCATGTGATCAACGAGGTCCTGGGACGCAAGAAGGGGTCGGAGGATTTAGTGGAGACCCTTGGTCAACACGTGCTGGGGCTCTTGCGGGCCTGAGGTGAAGGTGTGAAAGGGCGGCGTTTTCTCGGGGGAGTCGTGACAGTTCTGCTCCTGATAGTGACGGGAGCTCGGGCCGTCGCCCAGGGACCGCCACCGGTTCCAGTCGAAGTGGCCCCCGTCGTCGAGCGGGCCGTCGGCCGCGAGATTCAGGCGGTCGGGATGGTG
>VRUN01000024.1 GCA_019456075.1 Candidatus Methylomirabilota bacterium | reverse complement strand
AGAGGAGGATTCGTGAGGCGTGAGCTAACTTCTTTATGGGGAGCTCGGGGGGAGACGATGGGAACTGCCGGCCAACTTCAGCACTCTGCGGAGAAACTGGCCCGTTAATGTGTCTTCGGCGACCTCTTCGGACATCCGCCGTGTTGTGCAAGCTGTGTCGCCTCCGTTGCAGGTCTCACTCTTACGGCAAACAAAGCGACCTTATTATTGTTGTTGTTGGCTAACACAACGCCTCCAGTCTCGCCGGATCCTTATGCAAGCACCGTGCCGAAAGTCGAATTGGCGAAGTGCCACCCAGTAAGGGAAACTGTCATCTCAAAGGAGGCAGGGAAATCTGGACGGACTCTTGCGCGCGTTTGGCGAGCACCATATCGTCTGGACATTCATTTCCGGGGGGCAGGTGGTCTATTTGACGGCAAGTTGTGCCTGGGGACATGAAAGAAGAATAGGGCAATAGACTCCACTACGGATTGTAAAAGTTTCTGACACTTGACACGGCCTTTCTGAGTGGCCGATACTTACTTTCACTACAGGGAGACTCCACTGCAACCGGGATAGCGTATTTCTTTTGTCTCGCAAAATGCGCAACACACGAAGCAATAGAGACGTCCTCTCGGGCAAAATGTCACCCGGGAGGGCGTTTGTGTTTCGCATGACTGACCGTTTTGCGTCGGCCTGGACCCTATTGGCGTTCCTCGTTCTCACGGGGACCGCGTCGGCTGAGAGTCTTCCTCGCAATCCGAGAGACATACTTGGCAGAGCTTTGGACCCTTATCAGGCAGGCTGCCCTCACTTAGTGGTTGGGGTGGTTTTGCACACTATGCATCAGACAATTACAAAGCACATGTAGTCGGTATTACTATTTCCAAAGAACAAGCCGCACTGGCACGTCAGACCTGCGAAGGGCTTCCAGTTGAAATACGATTACAGGACTATCGAGATGTGACAGGACAATTCGATCGTATTGTATGTATTGGCATGGTGGAGCATGTCGGTTACAAGAATTACAGAACGTATATGAAGGTTGTGGACCGTTGCTTGAGGCCTGATGGATTGTTTCTGTTGCATACTATTGGACAACATACTTCCCAAACCAGTAATGATCCGTGGATCCACAAATATATTTTCCCACACTCAATGGCCCCATCATCGAAACAAATTGCGAAGGCAGCCGAAGGACTATTTATGATTCAAGATTGGCAGGTGTTCGTAACGAATTACGTTAACACTATAACGACCCGGTACGTAAAGGTCACGAAAAATTGGGACAAGCTGAAAGATGTGTATGATGAAAGGTTTTATCGGATGTGGACGTGCTATCTTTTTACGGGGACTGGTGTCGCCAGGTCAGATACGGCTGCGGTATGGCAGATTGTGTTTTCGAAGCAGGGAGTCGAGGGTGGCTATCACAGTATACGGTAATCGCGTGCCCCCGGCTGGCCCGAGGGACGCATCCTCTACAGAGACATCTCCCATGAGTAGCGCAAGGGCCATCACATCTCTACGTCCTTAAACGTCACTGCGACCCGATAGGTCTTAAACGCAATCGTCCCCGCCGTGGCAGAAGCGGTATAGCTCAGATTCTCTGGGAGCTGCTCCACGACGATGATCCCCCGTACGTTTTCCTTGCTCCTGCCCAGGTGCTTCCGCACCCAGCCAATCCGCTGCAGGGTCGCTGGTACCAGCTCTTCCCCCTGTCCTCGTTCAGCGACGTTTACCACCACAATGGCTCCGCTGGCATCCCGGGCCAACACATCGATGACGCCAACCCCGCTGGAATACCCCCCCCCGACGGGTTTGCCCTTGTCTGTGAAGATGCTGAGCCCGGGCTCCAAGATTTCGGGTTGCTCCGTCAGCAGCTTTCGGAGTCCTGCTGGTTCCAATGCTAACACGGGGGCACTCGCCTCCGGCACTTTCTGAACCGGCCTCCCGCCTTCCCCCTCCCCCTCGGGCGCAACCCCGACGTCCGGGTCCCCGACATCGTCCCCATCCGGATCGAGCGCTTCCTGTGCGCGGGCGGGGGTCGGGGCGGATCGCGCGTCCGCCTCTCTCTCCGAAATGTAGAAGACGTTGGACTCGGTGCCCGCCAGATACCCGCAGTCAGGACAGGGCTGCTCCTCTTGCTCGAGACGGGCCCCACAGTGTTTGCAGGTGGCCGCCTCGTCTCGTTCCCACAGCTTCTTGAACCTTTCCATCATACGCGTCTTCCCCACCTTGGGTGCAGACACCGCCGCTTCGGCCTCATGAGTCGGAGCAAGAATCGTGCCCTATAATGGCTTCACAGAATTTCAGCGATCCAGGTTTACGGCGGCCGGCTACACCCCTCCTGCACCGTCCTTCCTCTTGACACCCCCCTCCCGGTTGGGGATACTTAAAGCCCTTTCAGGAGGCGCAGAAATAGACCCGGGTACCCGTGGGTCCCCGGCCCAACTCCGCTCGAATCGCTGGCGTCTGAGAGGACTCTGATGCCTTCTGGAACGGGTACTTATAGGCCTAACTGATCAGACCTCCGCCGAACGCCAGTTGTCCAGTCTGGAATTCTTGCTTTAACCCACAGACCGATGACACAGGCGACAACGGCTATTCGGTTTTAGCCGCAACCTCAAGGGAGTCGCATGAACCAGACGATGGATACGGCGACATTGCAATCACTTTTGCACGCGCTTGAGTCCCTCGCCAAGCGTAACAAGTTTCATCAAAGGGTTATGCTCGGCATGGTGACGATTCTCGGTCTGTCTGGACTCATCCTGTTAGGTGTCGGATCCTTCACGGGGGGGACGGACCGCGTCGTCATGCTGGTTGGAGGAGCCCTGTTCGGCGTGATGGCTTTTCTCCCGTACAACCAGATTCAGAACCTCCGAAAACAGAATGTTGTTATCCGTATGATCGTCGCTATGAGTAACCACCTCCAAGGGGAGGTCCGTGCCGAGACGCTCAACGAATTGATGCGGAAACTGATGCAGTATTCACTAAGGCGTTGACCATGAAAAATGGAGCCCAAGAAGACGTTTTCGAGCTCGTCCGTCGCCTTGAAAACCGACAGCGTCGGCGCCTATTTGCGACTTTTATTGGGCTCCTTTTAGCGGCCGCGCTCGCTGGCATCATTGTGAGGCTATCCTACTCCGAAGCGAGAAAACACCTTTCGGGGGTGGGCGTCCCAATCCAGGACATTGAGCAGGGACGGGAAGAGCTCGAGCGAGTACGAAAAGAAATGCTCCAAGTAAAAGCCCAAACTGACCAGGCACAGAAAGAGCTCGCGCAAGTGAGGAGAGAAAAGCTCCGGGTTGAGGCAGGAGCTCAGCAGAGTAACCGCGGCGGCGCCCAGGCAAACCGTCAATCTTCGTCTCGCAGCGCACAACTTGTGGAGATGCAGAAGCAGGTGAATCGGTTGCAACAAGAATTGTCGGCTACGCAGCAGCAACTCAAGCAAGAGAGGCGGAACGCAGTCGTTCTCACGGAGGAGGCAACCCGTTATCGCGAGGGTGCGGCTGAACTACAAAGGCGCGTGGTCGATCTCGATAAATCGTTAGATGAGCATCGCTATTTCGTGCTCGTGAACGAAGCTCTCGCCTATACATATCGAATGGGGGCGGGAGACAAGGAACGGGCTGAGGCCGCCTACCGGAACGCCGTTCAAATGGCCAAGGCGAAGGAAATCCAAGACCCTGTGATTTACAACGCCTACGCGCTATTCCTGCAAGAGCAGAGAAGATTCGAGGAAGCCGAAACCTTCTACACAATGGCCTTGGAGGTCAAACCGGACTATGGCACAGCCTTGTACAATCTCGGGACCCTTTACGAGACGAGAGGAGATCTCAAACGGGCCCTGGAATACTACAAAGCGGCCGACGAGGTCGGTGAGAAACTCGGCAGGGAGAACTATTTGCGCTTGCGATCGATCACCACAAAATGACGGATCCGTTCGTACAGCACACTCGCGAAGGCAGCCCAGCCCTTCTCTGCCGGAGACAAGAGGGTGCCGGCGTCCTGGAATACAATGGTGTCGAACGGGGGGGACGAAATACCCGTGAGCCAGCGACACCTCGTCGTGAGACAGCGGAATGGTAACAACAACTCTCAAGACGCATAGCCCGTATGATTCCTGAACTGGATATGGGCTGGATTGTAGCCTCGGTCGTTGTCATCGTGGGACTCCTCGTGGTGATCGCGGGAGTCCTCTTGGTTTTCTTTGAGTCGGCTTATCGCACAGAATCAGATAAGAAAGACTGGACCATCGCGCTGCTCAGGGAGCAGGTACAAATAGCGAAAGCCCATGATAAAGCACGCAAGGCGGCGGTACAGGTCCGGAGCGATGCGTCGGACCTCGAACTCAAAGCGCTTGCTTTGTCCACTGGACCTCCAAAGCTTCTCGAGACGTTTCTTTATCTTACTGATCACGTCAGTATTGGGTTCCAATGGGATCCCTCGACGGAACCCATTCAATGGAAAGCGTCGGTCCGTCCAACGCCTGAAGAAATAAGACGGAATGCGGCCATCCTTGTTCTGTGGGACCGATATTACATTAGCAGCGTATTCCCGGGGGGATTCGGCGGCTACTCTATTCTTGCATCGAACGAGGCGATGGCCGTGCGGGCTATTTATAATCGCCTTCCAGAGCCTCTCAAGGCAAAAGGTTCCGGGGAACAACACCGATCTTGAGCGCTGAGCCCTTCGTGGTCGGCGCTTCACAAGGCTTGCTTCCGAACATCGACACCGCCCCAGGCCTGCCGCAGAGCCCTGTCGCCCCGGGCGGGCAAAGGAAGGAACTTCGCAGGCCGGGAAAGCCGATCCGAGGCAAGTGCCCACCGCCGAGGACTCTGCTTCGGGCGCCCCTCTAGGCAAGAGACCTTAGGGCGGGTGCGGGTGCGAAAGAGGCTGATGTCCAACATGGAGACGCCGGAAGAGATCACGGTGGCCCGCCGGCTGCCTGCTCGAATGGCTAACCCCGCGGAGAGTGCAACGTGGATTGGGGTGTAAAATCACCGCCCCGGAATGGAGGAGAACGTGAAGCGAAGAAAATGGATGCACATTATGATGAGTGTGCTCACCGCTCCACTGCTGGTGCTTGCCCCGGGGTTACCCCACGCCCAGGCTTTCGAATTGACGTGGTTCGGTCACTCTGCCTTCAAGATCAGCACACCTGGTGGCAAAGTGATCCTGGTGGACCCCTTCATTACCAAAAACCCGAAGACCCCCCAGGAAATCAAAGACCTCACCAAGCTCGGCAAGGTGGACCTCATCCTCGTCACACACGGGCATGGCGACCATGTGGGCGACACGGCTGCAATCGTAAAGATGACCGGCGCCAAAGTCGGATTGAACGGCGATATGGGGCGCACGGTCGCCTCTCTCGGCTGGGTCCCGTTCAAGCAACTTGTCCGTTTCAATAAGAGCGGGACGGTGACGCCACTGGGCGCCGACATTCGAATCACCATGGTTCGGGCCGAGCATAGCTCCGAGGTCGTCCAGGTGGATCCTGCTACCAAAAAGAAGACGGTACACCCCGGGGGCGAGCCTGCGGGGTACATTATCACGCTGGAGAACGGCTTCACCATCTACCACGCGGGCGACACCGGTGTGTTCGGCGACATGAAGTTCATCGCAGAGTACTACAAACCCGATCTTGCCCTGCTCCCCATCGGTGGGCACTTCACGATGGACCCGGCGCACGCCGCCTACGCCGTGCGGAACCTTCTGAAAACACAAACCGTCATCCCTATGCACTACGGGACCTTCCCGCCTCTCAAGGGAACTCCCGAACAGTTCAAACAAGGGCTCGGGGACTTCCGGACTCAGGTCATCATCATGAAGCCGGGCGAGACACGGACCTTTTGAGTGAGACCGCTCCTCGAACCTGTAAAGCGATGGAACCTCCGTGAAGCGTTTTCTGTTGGTCGGACTAGCCGCCGTGGTCGCGGGGATCGCGCTGTACCTCGCTGTTTCCCAACCGCGCGTGGACCAGAATGTAATGCTTATTGCAGGCGGTGATATTGAATGGTCCCGCAACACGAAGGCGCCCGGCATCTATTTCGACGCCCCCAAGAAGCGACGGGACGACGGCTGGAGGCGCGTCCCATATATCGCTTCCCCCCAGAGCAAAGCATACCTGGAGAGCCTCGGTCGGGAACTCGAAACGCCGGAGAGCCATCACGTCCGCGCGATCCAGTATGACCTCGAGTTCGAGTCGGCCGAGGAGATGGTGCGCTATCCGTTCCGGAAGATTGCACCGATTTTGCGGGAGGCCGATATCGCCTTTGCGAACCTCGAAACCCCGCTTTCCGATGGGGCACGATACCGGGGAGCGTTCCGCACTCCCACGGTCTTTGCCGAGGGCCTCAAATGGGCAGGAATCGACGTCGTTTCCACGGCTAACAATCACGCCCTCGATGCCGAGGGCCAGGGGTTGCTCGACACAAAGGAGACTCTCTTGGCGGCAGGAATCGGGGCAGTCGGCACGGGCCAGAATCTTGAGGATGCCAGACGTCCATTCATCATTAAGCGAAACGGCATTGCGGTTGCCTTCCTCGGCTATGCCATGCATGTGAACGCCGGCGTATCCGGATTTGCCCTGCCGGATCGCTCTGGGGTGGTGCCCTTGGATCCTTCTCTGATCAAAGAGGACGTCCGGTCCGTTCGGCCGCAGGTTGATTACGTGATCCTCTCCTTCCACTGGGGGTTCGAAAACACGCAAGATACACATTCTGCCGCCCGTCAGTTTGCCCACGACATCCTCGATTCGGGGGCCGACATCATCCTCGGTCACCATCCCCATCTGCCCAGCGGGATCGAGGCGTCCAACGGGAAGGTGATCTTTTACTCCCTCGGAAACTTCATCTTCGGCCACAACCACACGGAGTGGATGGATAATTACTTGGCCCGCCTGACGCTCACCCCCGACGGGATCACCAAAGTGGAGGTCCTTCCCATTTCCGGCCGTGGCATCAGTCTCTCACAACCCCATCTGCTCAAGGGAGCAGCCGCGCGTGGTCTCTTGGAGGACGTCCAGGCTCGGACGGCGGCACTTGACACGCGGATGGACATTGTGGGAGACGTGGGGATCATCAAGCCGCAAGAGGCGCAACGCCCAACAACCGGCACGCGCTGACCCCCCTCCGCGTGCGCCGCGATGTCTTCACACCGGCAGGGGGCTGACGAATTCTCGTCGAGTGGGACAATGCGGTGCGGCGAAAAATAGACACGAAACGAGGGCACTAGAGAGTTTGCGATGAACACGCTCGCGATGGAAAAGCTGGCTCGGCGCCTGGACCAGGTGGAACGGGAGAATTGTCGCGTAAAACGGCCCGTCCTCGCGACCCTAATCCTGACGGCGGTCGCTGCGGTGGCGCTCATGGGGCATGCTGTGCTGAGCAAGGCGGCTGAGGCAGAAGCCCAGACTGAACGGGTGACCGTGAAGCGGGATGGAGTGCCGGTCTACTTCCACATGGCCACAAAGAGCGTCGTGGTTATGCTGCTCATGCGGGGGGATGTCGTGGAGATCGAGCCTGCTGACACAACATCAGAAGGCGCATGGTGCAAGGTGAGAGAGGTGGCCATCTGGGGAAGATCAGGCTACCTGCTCTGCGAGGATCCGAAGCGAGAGCGACTTTTCGCGGCAGCCCCTCCCAGTGTGACAGGTCATCCCGAGGCGGAGGTCCCCCGCGTGGAGGGCAGGCCGCCCGAGGCACCACGCGTAATGGAGGAGCCAGCCCCTCCGCCGACGGCCAAGGTGAGAAAGCCCGAAGTTACGGGGGAAAAGCGGTTCACCGTCCAAGTCGCGGCGTTGGTGGTCGAGCGGAACGCTCTCGCCCTCAAGGCGCGCTTGGAACAACTCGGGTTTCGCCCGGTCATCCGCACGACCACTACGTCCATCACCCGTCACCGAGTCTACGTCGGGGAATTTAGGAGTCGTCAGGAAGCCGAGCAGACCGCGCGCAGGCTCAACGTTGACGGTTTCCCGTCGAACCTGATCGAGATGGAGGGCGGGAAGTTCCACCTGCAAGTCGGGTTATTCTTTCATCTGAACGAGGCTATCGACTTAGCGCACGATCTTCAAAAACAAAACTACGCTTCCAAGATCATTCCCAAGGCTGTCCCTACCCGGGTGCACGCCGTCCGGGTTGGAGTATATGAAAGCCGATCGGAGGCACGCGAGGTGCTGGAGGCCCTCACAAGGCAAGGACTTACCCCCTTCATCGTGAGGCAGTGATTTTTTCACGGAGAGGGATCGTCTCCCATGAGGAGAGGCTGGACGTGCCACCAAAGACCATCCGCGAGGGCTGCGTCTCACGCCTTCACCCACCAAACCAATCGTCAAAAAGACCTGCTCCAGTCGAGACGCCAACGTCTTACTCCAGTGGTCCGAACTTTACTTAAACTTCGTCACTGTTGCCTTGTTCGAACAGGTGGAGGTGCCTGCTTCGCAGACCTGGTAGGTATATGTCCCTCGCCCCCTCTTATTAATGTGGTCGGTATAGGAGCTACTATTGGAGGGTGTCGTGATTTTGGTGCCGTTGCGGTAAATGTCCACTGTGGACGACGTGGGGCCATTCCAGCGTCTATCTTGCTTCAGACGAAGCCAAATGGGTGACCAGCTCAATTTTCAACGTGGACGGTGGGCTCACGACCAACTAACCACCCCCCCCTTTCACAGATCCTCCCTGCCTCGCTGGATCCCTGCCGCCTCGACCGTCTCACAATGAGCAGAGTCTGACCCCAAACTCATGGGTCAATGAGACCGGTGTCTGGCTTCGTAAAGCTCGGGAACGTTAAATAAACCAGGACTTTTGCTTGACACGCCCTACCTCGTGGGTGATATTCTTAGCTCCCTTCAGGAGATTCGAGATGGAACCGAGGTAGACATCGTTCCTAGCCCACCTCTGGCACTCGTTGGTGATTCAGAATATTCGCACGCCTCCTCGGGCTCAGTACGCCCTGGGAAGGCGTTCTCGTTTTTGTGAGACCCGAGCGAGTACCAGCAGTTCGCAAAGGACCAGTCATGTCACCGGACAAGCTGAAGGGAGACAAGCAGCGCCATTTCCGCTGGCGAGTATGGGGGCACGAGGGGCGCATCGCCCCAAGCCACAGGGTCTCCCTCATCAATTTCAGCCAGAGCGGCGCCCTGATCGAACACTCGCACCGTGTCCAGCCCGAGACGTCCCTGACCATAACCATCATGGTCCACGAACAGGAGCTGGGTATAGAGTGCCGGGTTGTCCGATCAATCGTCCATCGCGCTGAGGCGTTGCCTACCGGCGAGCAAGCCCCTGTCTATCGGACGGCGCTGGAGTTTCTGTCGCCTCCAGAGACTTCCCAGCGACTGATCGATGAATTCATTGACAGGCTGAGGGGGGAAAGGTAAAAGGAGACAAATCAACCCCGGACGAGAACACGTGACGCCTTCTCGGGTAGAACAGGGCCCGAGGGGGCGTTTTGGTTTTCTGAAGGATGCATACCCTGAAAGTGCGAATTCGCAGGCTACCAGTGTCCGCGGGTGACCGGGAGTGTGAGAACACCCTCCTGCAGGTGGGGAGGCCGGTGACTGATCGAAACCGGAACGGGTGCTATGAATTGGTACGGGGATCCGGCACGGCCGGCGGGTTTACACCGCGTGCGTCGCAGCCATCCTGCTGAGGTAACGTCTATACCCCACGAGACTGGAGTCGCTCCCAAAGCGCAAGAGCTGAACGCCGTGGCGGAGTTTTCCATCAACCATTACTTGGGGATTTCGCCACATCACCTTGCCCGCAGCAGGAACTGCCCTCTCGGGGAGCTCGATCCAGAGACCAACAGAGGTCCCGGGGACCACCGCTTCGGGCAGAAGGAGTAAGAGGCCGCCGAGGCTCACATTGCACGCGGTCCCCAGGAGCTTCCGAGAGCCACTTGCATCCGTGCCGACAAGACAGCGGACGCCAATTGCAGACTCGAAACGCGGATGGCGTCGGTGGTGGCGCAGTGGGGTGCCTCGCTCGGCCTTGTCCACGGCCAATTCCACCACGCGGACCAGGGTAGCCCGATTCACGGGTTTCGGAACAAAGAAATCGGCGCCGGCCCGAAAGGCCCTTCCGGTGTAGCTGAAGTCCGATGAAGCGGTCATCCCAACCACCGGGATATCCTCCAGAACAGGATCCCACTTCAGGCGCTGCAATGTGGTGATACCGTCGATCCCAGGCATCATCATGTCCAGCAGGATGACGGCGGGCTGTACCGTGCGGGCCATTTCGATCCCCGACACTCCATCGGGAGCGGAACGGACCTCGAAACCCGCGACTGCGAGAATCGCAGTGACGAGTTCAGAGGACATACGATCGTCGTCTATGACAAGGACTGGGCGCTTCCCCATGGTCACCTCATAATCACCTCGATATCAGCCGTACGGAACTGAATTTGCGACAATTGTGCCAAAGTTTCAGGTGGTGCGGACGATGAAGTAAGCATTTGATTTCTCTCGCCAGGGCTGGCCAATGTAGCTCTTTCCCAAGCAAAATCTGGCTATGGGGGAGGAGGGAAAGTCCGCCATGCTGTCATGACGTCAATCTAAGCTGGACAGTTTGACACGCAGGATGCCATTTCCTTCCTCAACTATATATAGAAACAAATGACCCAAACCGAGGAAGATCCGTCCCGCGGCATGGCTCGTCACAGGCCTGGCCTTGGGCAAGAAGCAAGAAACTCTGCGACTGGCGACCATTGGCGGTGTGGCGGGTGCAGAGGTCCCATCGGCCTGACTCTGGAGGGGGTGCCCGGCTCCACCCAGGTGCGCGAATGGGCGGTACCCAGCGCTATTGTGCCCCATCCCGCGCACCCGATAAGTGGAACGCCTGTAGCGGGGGTCGCATATATAATGTAGGCCGGGCACCGGGTTAGGGTTTACCCCTTGACAATCTTTCGGTACCGGTGCGACCCTGAGGATCCCGGCCCGTCGTCCTCGTGTGTTCGCCTTCGGGCTCCTCTCTCACGTCATCACCCCAGGCAACCACCGCTAAGGGGCTCTTGGGCCCTGATGATTTTTGCTGCGCTTTCGCCACGTTCTCGTCGGTAATTTCTGACATAAACCCGTCCCACTGGCCAGAGACGCTCACAATCTTCGGACGTTTGATGGCTTTAATAAAAACGGTACATTCTCTTGACACGACCCTACCAATTGCTGGATACTTAAAACCGCCTGGAGCCTGGAAGCTCGAGACATCTTTGTGGGCTGATTCCCACAACACGGTCCGCAAAACGAGCTGTGTATAGGATAATTCTGACGCCTGCCCGGGCGGAGCACAGCCGCGGAGGGCGTTTTACTTTCAGAATGGGTCTTCATCGAGGACACCACCATGAGTGACATAAACGATCGGCGTCACTCACCACGCATTCCCTGTGACCTCCCAGTGGAATACCAGGAAAAGGGTGGCCGCACCCGCCAAGGTCGGATGACCAACATCGGGATCACAGGGACACTTCTCAGGACGCAGGCGGCGAGTCCCCCTGTCGGCGTTGACGTGTCCATTCGCTTCCGCCTCCCTCTCAGCAACCGTCCCGTTCAGACTACCGGCACCGTGAGGTGGGCGACCCAATGGGCCGCCGGAGTGGAGTTCGTCCACCTGAACTTTCAGGAGCAGGACGAGATCTGGAGATACTACGCCAGGGAGTTGGCACGCCAGCGAAAGCCGGAGGCGCGGCGCGGTTTGATACGCGGATCGGAATGATTCCCTCAACTCCGCGTGAAAGACCCCCCCTTGACATCCTTTACCCACCGCCCGATACTGAAAGCCTCAAAGGAGACACCACCCTAGGACCGGGGAGAGAGGAGGCGGTGATCATCAGGCCCGACCAGGGACCGCATGCGCGGCGAGAGCCCCGCGAACACCTCACAGTGCCCGTCGGGTGTCGTCTCTTAGACGTCGCCGATTCGCGGTCTCGGAAGATGGTGTTTGGCGAAACCAAGAACCTCAGCAATGGTGGGGCACGGGTCTCGCTCTCCGAACC
Organism: Candidatus Methylomirabilota bacterium; assembly: GCA_019456075.1. GTDB lineage: Bacteria > Methylomirabilota > Methylomirabilia > Methylomirabilales > CSP1-5 > CSP1-5. The sequence continues at coordinate 13,215 of VRUN01000024.1, read as the reverse complement.
CTTTCCACTCATGAGCCGGGTCGAAGTCTCTCTCTGGATCGGCGGGCTGAAGTTTCAAGGACGGGCAGAAGTTGTCAATGCCGAAGCGCACCCGACGCACGAAGGCTATCGGCACAGCCTGCGATGGATGGGCCTGACGCCGGACGAGCAGGGCGCTTTGTCCCGGGCGATCCTCGACGCGGCCTTCGTGAGGTCAGGGGCGACGATCCGGAGAGAGATGCCCCAGGCGTAGGTATCGGCTGGCAGTTTCCCACGTCCTCGTCCTTTCCATGGTTCATTCCAGCGCTCGCGCCGTTCATATCCAGGGTCCCAACAGGCAGCTCAGCAATCTCCAGTCACTCCTGTGGCGGCCGGGGCACCTCGGGGATATTCGCCGCTCACACGATCACACATCCACTTGACATGGTCCTCCGAGATCATGAATTTTATGGTGGGCTTGAGGGCTCCGGAGGGGAAATACATTGATTAACACGGCGCAAGGGATCAGGTTTCTGCTGATTGCAGCCTCCTTGGTGGTCATCATTGCAGGTCTGCGCGCGGCGGCTCCAATAGCGCTCCCGTTCGCGCTCTCGGTAATAGTGGCCATCCTGAGCCTGCCACTGCTGATTTGGTTGCAGGGCAAGCGGGTCCCCGCGCCCCTGGCTGTTCTGCTGACTATATTGGCCATTGTCGTATGTCTGGGTGCCATCGTGCTCATCGTGGGTGGCTCGGTTCGGAGCTTCACCCAAGAGGTCCCAAAGTATACAGTCCGCCTTCAGCAGATGGAGGGCGAGGTGCTTGCGTGGGTACAAAGCAAGGGAATCGACGTCTCTCCTGGGATAGCACCTGACATCATCAACCCTGGTAGGGTGATGGCTCTCGTTCGCCAAATGGTCAATAGTCTGGCCTCTGTGCTGTCAAACTTCGTCCTGGTAATTATTACCGCGATCTTCATCCTCTTCGAGATTACTCAATTTCCGCAAAAGCTCCGTCTCGCAATGGGACGTCAGGATGGCGATTCCGAGACGTTTACCAAGATCATCCTGGAAGTGCAGCGCTATCTCGGGCTCAAAACCCTCGTCAGCCTCGCCACGGGCGTCTTGATCGGCGTCTGGGTGGCCATTCTTGGCGTGGACTTTCCCGTGCTCTGGGGAGTGATCGCGTTTCTCTTCAACTATATCCCGAATATCGGTTCGATCATGGCAGCGGTGCCGACCGTGTTGCTGGCCCTCGTCCAGCTCGGGCCCGGCACAGCAGTGTTCGTCGCCCTCGGGTATCTCGTGGTGAATGTAGTCCTGGGGACCTTCGTCGAGCCGTACCTCATGGGCCGCACCCTCGGCCTCTCGACGCTCGTCATTTTTCTCTCCCTGATATTCTGGGGATGGCTCTGGGGGCCGGTGGGGATGCTGCTTTCGGTCCCCTTGACCATGGTCGTCAAGATCATGCTGGAACACACCGAGGACTTTCGCTGGGTCGCCGTGTTGCTGGGGCCCAGCCCGCGGCAAGAGGGTTGAGGTCCTTCGGCGAATGATGCAATGACAGTATCACCGTTCGTCCCGCACGCGGGTCGGCAGCGTCCTTCACTGCTTCTGTGGTGTGCGGTGATTTCAGCGTGCCTGGGGGCCGGGTGCATGATCTCCACTAAGATGCCTAACAGCTCATACTCGGGGCCATTTGAGCCGCTCTCTGAAGAGGAAGCCGCCGTGCGCGGCCGCCTGGAGCAACACGTGCGGATGCTTGCGGACGAGATTGGAGAGAGAAATATCTGGCACGAAGAAGGCCTGGAAGCGTCTGTGAACTACATCCGAAATACCTTGATGGATTTGGGGTATGGCGTTGCAATCCAGGAGTATGCGGTCCAAGGGATACCTGTAAAAAACCTCGAAGTCGAACTGACCGGTGCATCGTTGCCTGGAGAAATTGTCGTTGTCGGTGCCCATTATGATTCAGTCTTAGGGACTTCCGGTGCAAACGATAACGCGTCCGGTGTCGCTGGAGTCCTTGAAATTGCGCGCCTCCTTGCCACGGAAAAACTCTCCCGGACAGTGCGGTTCGTCGCGTTCGTAAATGAAGAGCCCCCCTTTTTCCTGACCGACGATATGGGGAGCCGAGTGTATGCCAAGCAAGCACGGAAACGCGGAGAGCACGTTGTCGCCATGCTTTCCATTGAGACCATCGGGTACTATTCCGAGAAACCATGGAGTCAACGCTACCCTTTCCCTTTCAGTTATTTTTATCCGAACACCGGAAACTTCATAGGCTTTGTCTCGAATAGTCCCTCTCGGGATTTACTGTATCAAGTCATAGGAACATTTCGTACGCACACCCCTTTTCCATCCGAAGGTATAGCGGCACCGGAATGGATCACCGGCGTTGGCTGGTCTGACCATTGGTCGTTCTGGCGAGAAGGGTACCCCGCGGTCATGGTTACCGACACCGCCCTCTTTCGCTATGAACACTATCACACGGCGGACGATACGCCGGACAAGATTGATTATGCTCGCACGGCGCGAGTCGTCACCGGGCTCAGCCGAGTTGTTGCCGAACTTGCCGGCACCAAGCCGCCACAGTCCCACCCCAGGCCTCTCACCAAGTAACCCGTTCTTCCTCCGGCCCTCTTTCTGCGTGGACGGAAAAAGGGGGGACGGGGACGGGGGTGAGACACAGGGTGAGATCGTTCCAGACCGGGATCCGTTCCAGCCCGACTGGTGGCGAGGGCGCAAGGAGACTTGACGCGGACGGGCGTTGCGTGTATCGTCGCTAGTCAGGCCGATCAGCGTTCAGGGAAATCGCATCGTGAGGGGACATGGAGGGTCCCGGTCAAAGAAGACCATAATGCACCTCCGAGAGACCCTGAGCCGGTGGCTGCGCAAAGCGGGAAATGATTCCTCCAGGTGTCCCGCCTGTGACACCTCGCTTTCTCCCGCACACTCTTTCTGTCTCCACTGTTATATGGTCCTTCGACCGGAAGGGATGGCGGAACTGCACCAGGCCCTCCAAGGGGCAAAGGTGCGCGAGGACATCTATATCCTGAGAAGACTCCATCGTGGAAATGAAGATGATGAGGTGAAGGTCGAATCGCTCCCCCCGCCACCTCCGGTGGAGAGGGTCCTCACCAGCCCACCCGCGGAAGAAACGAGGCCTCCCACGCACAAGCCGGAGTCCCGGAGGCGAAATGAAAAGACGCAAAACTTAATGACTTACGCCTTCCCCACTCCCCCCTCTGCCGGACCCGACGACCTTCCTTCCCTCATCCGGTGGTTTTTGAACTACGACCCTCTCCTCCCTAACAATCTCGAGGTCCTCGAGGAGGCGCACCGACTCCACCATGGACCCCAAGACAGCTGGACGTACGAGCGGCACCTCACCTCGGCCATCGCGGATGATCTTCGCACCTACGATTCCCCAGACTTGCTCCAGGAACACCTAATCCTCTTGACGACCGTCTACGCTCGAACGCTCCACGCCCTTCGCAGACTCGGGTCCCAGCAACCACACTTTCGGTCCCCTGCCGACCTGCCGGAACCAGAACGACAGGAGATGTGGGAGCTTTGTCTACGGATCGGTCTCACGGCGACCCGGCTCCGGGTGGAAGGCTGGGTTTACCAGCTACAATATGGGGCGGCTCCCAGTGTGAAGAAGGTCACATCGAGGCACCGTGCGGGCGCAGGGGGGGGAGCTCCAGGGGCACACGGACGCCACGAGTGATGGGAGAGACGGCGAGACCAAATCGAGGCCATTGGTGGTGGGTTTCAAGAGAACAGGAACTTCTATTTGATCGTTAAGATATAATTCAGTTGGGCTGACTCGATGTCGGATAGGGCTTTTAACCGCTCGGCCAGGATTGGGGTAAGCGCTCTCAGATCAATTTGCACCAGCGCTTCCCCTTTCTCAGTTACCTCCCCCTTCACGGGGAGGTCGAGGTCTCTTCCTAGCTCGCGCATGAGTTGGGCGAAGCCAATGTCGGTGGCATCCACATGCTTCTGTGTGATGGCCTCAGATTCCGCACTACCCGGTGAGAACCTGATGACAAGCTTTTTTGGAACCGTGGGGCCGACAGGTGCCTCAGGTTGCTCAGGGCTGACTCGTACCTCAGCGACGTTATCCCGTGTCCGGAGTTGCCGAACCAGTTGGTCCGTCAGTCTGTCGCCATCAACGGACAACCTGAACCATTTCCCGCCCAACACCTGTGCGGCCCTCAGAGGGATACCCGTCTTTCCCTGTAAACGGCTGACGACAGGGGCCAAGACCTCAAGATCTGGTGGATTGACCTGGCTCGCTCGGGTGACCGCTGCACTCCCGTCAGTTCCAGGAACGAACCTGATAAGCACCTCTCCCGGGACAAATTGGGGCGGTGGCGGTGGGGAGGTCCCGAGAAGGATGGTTGGGAGCACGAGACCAAGGAAAACAATCACAATCCTGCCCTCACAATCCGAAAGATCTACAAGTCTCCGGGGCCCATACCAGTATACAAAGGCGGGGAGGAGGAGGCAATGAAGAGGCCTGTGTTTATAGCCATGACAGTCCTTGGACTGTCGGTTCTCGCCGGTATCTCCGCGCAGGCACAGGAACGCACACCTGAGGAGGTTCAGCTGCTTCTCGAGTTTCCGCAACCCTCTGGGGCGCAGTTCGTTCCCGGGGAAGTCATCGTGAAGATGAAACCGACCATGGGCCTTCAGGCCACAGAGCTCCAGGGGTTGGGGATCCAGCGTGTCAGACAGATCACGTCCGGAGGGGAAATCATCTATCGCATACCGCCCCTGACAATCAGATCACTCTCAGCGGCTCAGGCACGCGGTCGGACGCTGGCCGTAGTCCGCGAGCTCACCGCCCGACCCGACGTAGAGTATGCGCAGCCGAACTACATCCTTCGTATCGCCGATACAACCCCAAACGATCCCCGCTTTTCCGAGCAGTGGCACTACCGCAACAATGGCAATGCCACGGGCCAGTCTCCGGGAGGGATCAATCTGCCCAGAGCGTGGGACACGAGCACCGGAAGCAGTAGTATCGTCGTCGCAGTTATCGATACCGGCATCCTGCCAACCCATCCGGATATCATCGGGTCCCCGAATCTGATTGCCGGCTTCGACATGATTAGTGATCCAGGCATGGCAAACGACGGGGGGGGGCGTGACAACGATCCCACAGATCCCGGTGATGCAGTCGCGGCGAACGAGTGCGGTCCAGGTAGTCCCGCGCAACCTGATAGCTGGCATGGCACTCATGTAGCCGGCACGGTTGGAGTTGGGAAGACCAACAACGGTGTCGGCGTTGCGGGCGTCAATTGGAACGTGAGTCTTCAGGCGGTGCGAGTGTTGGGGAAATGTGGGGGGACCATTGCGGATATTAACGACGGCATCCGATGGGCTGCGGGCTTTTCCGTTCCCGGCGTCCCGACCAACCCGACGCCGGCCCGGGTAATCAATATGAGCCTTGGCGCTGGCCCCGGGCTCAACTGCTCAGTGTCCCCTTCGACCCAGGCGGCGATTAATGACGCCGTAGGATCGGGCGCGGCGGTTGTGGTTTCGGCCGGGAACAGCGCGGCGGATGCGTCGGACTTCCTCCCCGCAAGTTGCGATAATGTGATCACCGTCGCCGCCAGTGACTACCGCGGTCACCTCGTGACCCGCTACTCGAACTTTGGAGCGACGGTCGAGATCATGGCACCTGGCGGGGATGTTCTTCGGGACGATGATGGGGACGGTAACAATGACGGCGTGCTCAGCATGGTCCAAGGCGGCTACACGCGCTATAATGGTACGTCTATGGCAGCTCCACACGTGGCGGGCGTGGCCGCCCTGGTGCTCGCCCAAGACCCCACCCTGACCCCGGTGCAGCTGCTTGCTCAGCTCCAGACCAACGCGCTTTCCAGGACGGCAAGCCAATGCCCCCAGCCCTGTGGTGCGGGCCTGCTCAGCGCGTTGAGAGCAAACCAGTTGATCGTGAGCCTCGTGCTCGACCCTGACAAGACACTCCAGCAGGGCGAAACGACCACCGCGAGAGCCACGGTCACAATGGGCGGCGCCCCGCAGCCGGGGAACACGGTGACGTTTAGCACGGGAGACCCCGGCGTAGCCTCCATCTCTCCGACCACCGCTGTGACCAACGCGAGCGGTCAGGCAGAGGCCACGGTGCGGGGTGAATCGCAAGGAAATACGACGGTCACTGCGGTGGCCAATGGCACAAGTGCTTCTGCCCCCGTACAAGTCGCCCCAGTACAGGTGCCCGACCTGTCGCTCATCGGGGTCCTCTTCTTGTTGGTGTGCGTGCTGTTATTCGGCCTGTGGCGCAAGCGACCGATGCCCACTGATGGCTAGGCTCCGGAGCTGGCGATGTCCACGACGAGGCAATTGAATCTTCGCTTCGCTGCGGTGATGACGGTCTTCGTGGCTGTTGTCGTGCTCACCTACCGCGCCGACCCGCTGAGGTCGCTCCTCGCGCCCTTGACAACGTGGACGGCGCGGATGACACTTGCGGTGCTTCACTGGTCAGGCATGCAGGCAGCACGGGTGACAACGCTGATCTCCCATCCGGACGGATTTACCTACGAGATCTACTACCGCTGCACGGGCTTCTTGCCGGTGGCGTTCCTCACTGCCTCCATCCTGGCCTATCCCGGATCTCTCCGACGCAAATTCGTCGGCCTCGCCGTGGGAGTCCCCGTCTTGATCGGGCTCAATCTCGCCCGCCTTGTGCACCTGTATTACCTTGGCGTTCATCACCCAGCCGCGTTCGATCTCGCGCACACAGTTCTCTGGGAAGGTCTTCTTATCCTGGCCGTCCTCGGGCTATGGCTAGGCTGGAGGAGATGGTCAAACTCGCAGGCAACCACGGGAGGGCGTCGATTGGTCGTTCAATGTCACAGACCACGGGCTCTGTCGCCTAGGGGGGTGGGCACGCATCTTGAGCGTGCCCCCTCCTGAGCAAGTCGAAGGAGAGACGATGGGGAATCGCCCAATCTTGATCATCGACGACGATCCCAAGGCTTGCGAGCTGGTCACCGATATTCTCGCGGGAGCGGATTTTGATGTCCTTTCGGCCCCCACCGGCGCGGCAGGGATCGAACTCGCCCGCACGGCGCAGCCTGCCGTCATTATCTTGGACATGATGATGCCGGGTATGGACGGTCTCAACACATTGAAGGGCCTGAAACGGGATCCTGTCCTTAAACCTATTCCCGTAATCGGCATCACGGCTTCAGCGGATCTGACGTACACCGAGAAGGCTTTTCGCGCTGGAGCGCAGTTCTTTCTGCCGAAGCCCTTTCGTGCGGCAAGCCTGCTCCGTGTGGTGGAGTTGGCCGCGGATGTGGCTCAGCGCCATAGCCCGATGCATCGCCGCCGCCGCCATCCTCGTCTCCCAGCAGAGGTTGCGGTCCGGTGCTTTGTTCAGGTGGAGGCAGAGACATCTTGGCAGGTCGCGGGCCACTCGGGCAACGTCAGCCTCGGCGGCCTCATGCTCTTCCTCCCCGAATCGGTGGCCCCCGGGACCGCTCTTCGTCTCGCGCTAGGCCTTCCCGAAGGCCCCATCACCGCCAAAGGTACAGTAATGTGGCAGGGTCCCCACCCGTCGGGGGAGGGGAAATTCTGCCACGGCGTCCAGTTTCTCGGCTTCACGCAAGAGGCCGGTCTCTCACAGTATAGAAACTACCTCAGTCATCTAGCGGTAAGTCCTCCACAGTAAAGGGAACACCATCGCCCCCGGCAGCGGGCGAACGGTGGATGAGTGTAGTAGTCTCTTGTGCCCACCCTGCAGAAATCCCGTCGAGAGGAGCGCGGAAAATCTTGCTGAAAAAGAGAGAACGAAGAGCCGATGAGTGAGCGAAACATCACCCGGCTCATCCCACGCCAGATCCTGTTCGGCAACCCGGACAAAACCTCAACCCAGCTCAGCTTCGACGGAACCAAGATAGGCTACCTCGCTCCGGTCGACGGCGTGCTCAACGTCTGGGTCGGGCCAGCCGTGGACCCGGCGGCGGCAAACCCGGTTACGAAGGATACCGGCCGAGGCATCCGCTTCTACGGCTGGGCGTACACAAACGAACACGTCCTCTATATCCAGGACAAGGACGGTGATGAGAACTGGCGCCTGTACAGCGTGGATGTGAACACCGCCGAAACCAAGGATCTCACCCCCGTGGAGGGTGTGCAGGCCAGGATCCAGGAGGTGAGCCCGAATTTCCCACGAGAGATCCTCGTTGCGCTCAACGACCGGGTCCCTGAGTTTCACGACCTTTACCTCGTCAACATCGACACCGGCGAAAGGCGTCTCGTCCAGGAGAATGAGGGGTTTGTCAGCTTCATCACCGACGACGATTATAACGTGCGCCTCGCGACACGGATGACGCCCGACGGCGGCAGGGAGATCCTCAGATCAACCGAAGGAGGCGGCTGGGAATCCTTTACGAAGATTCCAATGGAGGATGTTCTTACCACGTCCTCTGTTGGGTTCGATAAGACGGGCAAGACTCTGTACATGATAAGCAGCCGCGACCGGAACACCGCTGCGCTGATCAGGGTAGACCTTGAAACCGGAGAACAGAGCTTAATGGCCGAGGACCCACAGGCAGACGTCAGTGACGTCATGATTCATCCGATGGAGAAGAATGTGGAGGCGGTCGCCTTCACATATGAGCGCAAGCACTGGCAGTTCCTCGACGAGTCCATAGCGGAAGACTTGGCCTACCTGCGGACGGTTGCCGAGGGTGACGTCGAGGTGGTGAGTCGGACGCTCAACAATCGATTCTGGATCGTTGCCTACGTCGTAGACAATGGCCCGGTGCGATACTATCGCTATGACCGCGAGGGGCGAGATGCGCAGTTTCTGTTCACAAACCGCAGGGAGCTGGAGGGTTTGCCCCTGGCGGAGATGCACCCAGTGGTCATCGGATCGCGTGATGGACTCAACGTGGTCAGTTACTACACGCTGCCTGGGGGAAGTGATAGCGATGGCGACGCCCGGCCCGATGAGCCCTTGCCAATGGTCGTGGTCGTCCACGGCGGTCCGTGGGCCCGCGACGCGTGGGGATACAACGCCTGGCATCAGTGCCTGGCCAACCGCGGCTACGCAGTACTGAGCGTCAACTTCCGTGGTTCCACCGGATTCGGCAAGGGGTTTATCAACGCCAGCATCCGCGAGTGGGGCGCCAAGATGCACGACGATCTCATCGACGCCGTCGATTGGGCCATCCAGCAAGGGATTGCCGATCCCGACCGAGTGGCGATCATGGGGGGTAGCTACGGCGGATATGCCACACTGGTGGGCTTGACGCTCACGCCGGAGAGGTTTGCCTGTGGAGTAGACATCGTAGGGCCGTCGAACCTCGTGACACTGCTTGAGTCAATCCCACCGTACTGGCAACCGCTGGTCGACCTATGGGCAACGCGTGTCGGCGATCATAGAACGGAAGAGGACCGAGCGTTCTTGGCTGAACGCTCCCCCCTGACTTACGTCGATCGCATTCGCCGGCCGCTGCTCATTGGCCAAGGCGCCAATGACCCACGCGTCAAGCAGGCCGAGTCTGACCAGATCGTCCAAGCGATGCAAGACAAGAGCATCCCGGTGACGTATGTCCTATACCCAGATGAAGGACACGGCTTTGCCAGACCGGAGAACCGGCTGTCGTTTAACGCCGTCGCGGAGGCATTCCTTGCCAAGTGCCTTGGCGGCCGACATGAACCCATCGGTGACGATTGTGAAGATTCAAGCATCGCGGTTCCCGTCGGGGCCGAGGAGGTCCCTGGCTTGACGGAGGCCCTTGCGAAGGGAGAACGCAAGAACCGATAAATGGGGATGCCGGGGCACGGCGCGATTGTGCGAACGAAGAATGATGTCTTCTGATCCTTGATCGCCCCATGAGATTCGCGTATCGTAACGCTGGACCACATTAATGTGAGACGAATATCGCGATGGGATACAAGGATTACGTGAATCCCGACCTGGTCTGGACGCCAGAGCAGCTCCGTGAACGGATCGGAGATCGCAAGGGCGACAACCTGGTTATCATTGATACGCGTCCCGCGCCAGACTTCTGCGCCGGCCACATCGAAGGCGCTGCCCACCTCGACCTCTACGGCATCTCCTTGAACGACACGCGACCCGAGCCCCTTGCCGCCTTTGTCTGGACCCTGGCGTACCTCATGGAGATCCGAGGCGTCGAATACGACAGGACGGTGGTCTTCTACGAGGAGAATAGCGGCGTCCGCGCCGCGCGCGGCTTTTGGTTCCTCGAATACCTGGGTCACGAGGACGTCCACGTTCTTGACGGGGGGATCGGCACCTGGAAAGGGGCGGGATTACCCGTGACGCAGGACGCTTGGCCCATGTACGGAAGCGCGCGGGACCTCAGATCCAAAGAGGGGGGCCGTATCGGTCGTACCGGCTTTTCCAAGCACCTCAAGAACCCGGTGGAGGACCGCCTCGCCACCGCACAATATATCCTCGACCACTTCAAGGACCCAGATGTGAAGATCCACGATGCACGCAGCGACGCCGAGTACTACGCCGAGCATGTGCGGGCCGCCCGTGGCGGGACCATCCCCCGCTCTGTCCATCTCGAGTGGCTGCACTTCATCGGTGGTGACGGGTCCCTCAAGCCGGCCCCCGAACTCCGAGAGATGCTCGAGGGGCGCGGATTGACCCCAGATCAGGAGATCGTCCCCTTCTGCCACGGCGGCTATCGCTCGGCACACGCCTATCTGGTGTACCGACTGCTGGGTTATCCCCGCGCGCGGAACTACCTCGGTTCTTGGAAGGAATGGGGGGACCATACGGATCTTCCGATCGAAGTCCCGACGCGCTAAGGCTCCCCACCCTGCCGACCTTCAGCCGCAAGAGACAGGATAAAAGATCAATCTTCCTGAACCTGGCGAAGCACATCGGTGACCCACGCCATCCACCGCCATCCCTGCGGATGAAGCAGCACCACGAGAAACGCCAAGGCGAAGAGTGGAACGACAAAAGAGACCACATCGAACACAACGGCGGCAAGCGCAATCCAAAATTCCCAGCACGTGAACCGCCTGGCGTAGGTACCTGAGGATCTACCCATCCCTCCCTCCTCTGCATGCGCTTACTTTCTCCGTCCCCACAGGAGAGCTACCCAGATCTCCGGGCCAGAGACGAGTTCCTCCAGCCGCTGAAGCCGGTTCCACCGCTCAACGACCCGCCACTCGACGTTCTCCAGGCCCCACGCCTGATCCGCCCACAGCCTTCGCGGGACCCCGAGAACCTCCTCGGCCACGCGGAATCGGTCCACCTCCGGCTCGAGGGTCTGAAGCCCCGCGGCGCCACAAGGACACCGGAGGAATGGAAACCCCTCACCGAGTCCCAGGAAGGACCGTCGAGACACCAATACGGGGGACTCGCACCAGGGACAGGGGACACGCTCGTGTTCAGCGCCCTTCATGCTGGACTCCACTGCGATCCCCACCCGCGCAGTGCCGAAGACGCATCTGCCGCGAGGCGTCCAGTCGACCTCTCATGCCGGGCGTGCGCGTCCCACCGATGCCGCTGGAATTCGACAACAACCCGACACCCTGAGCACCTCCACCAGGTCTGGCCCACTTTCGGGTTTGACACATGTGTCGCGGGCCGATAAAATCCTGTAAATGCAGGTCTTTGGCCTGCTATTTGCACCCTCCACGAATAGGGGGGTTGTTGAGAGGGATCGCCCCGCACGATAGCTCCCCCTCACCGGGAGGAGTGGAACGAATCTGGAAATCCAAATATGCATCTCCAGAAGTGCTGCATGCAGGATGTTTTCTTAGGCCTATGCCAACCGGAAACCCGCGCCGACCCTTGACTGTTAGGCGCACACCACTGGAACTGCCTGCTGATCCGGGACCCACAGTCGAGGTAAGTGACGTTGACGAGGATCGTGCTCGCAGTCGCGCTTTTCGCCACAATCACTGCATGTCAATCCCAGACCTCCAACACCGTCCCGGAGAAGCTCTTGGGGGTGTGGAAGACCTCTCACTCCAAATACGCGGACCGGTTTATCGAGATCAAGAAAGACTTCGTCATCTTTGGACAGGGGGGAGAGAAGATCGAATTACATGCGCTCGCGGACATTAGTGAAAGCCGTGAAGGGAAATTGTTCTTCTATGCGATTTCCCATATCAATCATCACGGACAACGATATAAATTCTCCTTTTATTATGATCCAACCGATGGGGGCACGATCCGGTTTAAGAATCAAAAACAGATTGTGTGGACGAAAGAGAGGCGTTAGATGGCGACGCGGCCGTATAGACGACAACGCATTCTGATCGACCGCTTTCAGTATCGCCTCCTGGTCATCAACCTCCTCTATTTCTGTACCATCCTCCTCATCTTCGCCACCGCCCTCTTCCTCCCCCTCATCCTCGAGCTCCACAGCGACTCTATCCTTAAACAGGCCGAAGCCGCGAGTCAATTCTTATCCCTCCATGCCCGGGTCTGGCCTGCCCTCTTCCTCGTCTTCGTGCTCCTCGCCTTCCATTCGATCTTTGTCTCGCACCGTATCGTGGGGCCCCTCTACCGGTTCCGGACCACCTTCCAGGCCGTCGCCGCGGGGGATCTCTCGGTGCGGGCGATCCTGCGCAAGCATGACTATCTGGAGAAAGAGTCAGAGAGTGTGAACCAGATGATTGCGAGCTTGCAGGCGAAGGTCCAAGACATCGAGGCCCCCTCACAGCAAGTGCGCACACTGGTGGGGGCGCTGGAGCGGGCGATCGAACGCGGGGCTGTCGAGGACATGCATCAGAGCATCAAGGAACTCCGTGTCCACGTGGAGCGTCTCCAGGGGGCGATGGCCCAATTTCGCCTCGCGCCGGAAAAGACGGAGGGAGAGGACGAAGGCGCAACGCCTGTCACCTTGCCAGCGACCCCGGAGGATGCTGCACCGCACACTCGTGCGTAATCGGTCCGGACGCAAGGGGAAGGGGGAACCGCCGCAATCCTCCGGACGACGGGAGCGACACGATCACAAGTACCCAGGACGTATGATAAAAAGGTCCTCACCCATACCGGAATGGTCCCGAGACATGACGCCATCACATCCCATCGGGCGAAAGGACTGGTGTCGTGGCTTCACGCTCGTCGAGCTGCTCATCGTCATCGCGATGATCGCGACGCTCAGTGCCATTGGAATTCCGGTCTACGCGACGGCCCTTGGCCGGGCCCGAGTCACGAAGGCCATCGCGGACATCCATACGTTCGATAGAGAGATCCAGGTCTATCAGTTGTACAACT
>VRUN01000092.1 GCA_019456075.1 Candidatus Methylomirabilota bacterium | reverse complement strand
AGGGATCGGTGCTGTTGCCCGCATCAACCACAAGGACCCGTTGTCCCTTGAGGGCGTAGAGCCCCGCGGCAAAGGTCGCCAGCGAGAGGACCATGCGAGAGCCCCGGAGGAGTGCAACAATACCTGCCGGCGGGGGCTGAAACAGCGCCCCAATCAGCGCCGGCAACCGCTGGTCCCGGAATGTTCCACTCGCCACTGCATCGCCGGGGACACCCCTGCTGAGCCGAGACTGGTGACGGGTACGCATGGCAGAGACTCCTACCCTGGAAGGCTTTCTGTAGAGCCTGCGCGGGCCTAGATCTGATGATTGAATCGGCGAAGTAAACCGACCACTTTGCCGAGAATCCGGAACGTTTCACCCTGAGGCTCTCGAAGGGCTCCCTGCGGAAACCGCATCGGCGCGTAGGCCGGGTTATCCGAGGTGAGGAGGACCGCATCACTCTTCCGCGCGAAGCGCTTCAGGACCGCCTCTTCTTCAAAAAGGGCCACGACGATATCCCCGGGGGTGGCCACCTGCTGCTCGCGCACGACGGCGATATCGCCGGGAGCCACGGTGGGGGCCATGCTGTCGGTAAGGACCCTGACCGCAAAGCCCTCGCCGCCGCCCAGCCAGAAGGTCGGTACCGGGACGTACCCCACCACCTCTTCCCGGGCAAGCACAGGTGTCCCGGCGGTGACCCGATCGTATACGGGGAGGTACCCTACCTGCTCTTCAGGGGGGAGCGGGTTTCCCGACGGATCTTTGAGGACCTGGATCCCCCGGGGACCTGACAGGCGGCGGATGTAACCTTTCTGCTCGAGTGCCCGGACGTGGCGAAAGGCCCCGAACCGGCTCGTGACCCCGATCGCCTCGGCGATCTCTTCCAGAATGGGGGGCATCCCCCGCTGCCGGAGCGAGCGGAGAATCACTTCGAGCACCTCTCGTTGCTTCGGGCTCAGAGCCTTCATGGAGTCCTCCTGGCTTGGACCCCATGGATAACCCCTGTTATCTATCCCTTGTCAAGTAGAAAATATCAGGTAGGCGGAAAGGCGGTTGGAGGTTATGACTTTCCATACACAAGGGTGTGCGGAAAGAAGGAATACCAGCCGAACCAGTAGGCCAGGTGGCCGTTGACGCGACGAGCCATCTTGCCACTTGGCCCGATCAGCGCCTCTTCGGTGACTCGCCACACTCGCCCGTCGGTGTCGAGGACGGTCTGCGGAGTCGAGCCAGGGCGAAACAACTCTGCGCCACGATGATACGCCCGGACTTCACCACCAGCATCGTACGTCACACGACCAACACGCCGGTTTGTTCCATCGACAGTGACCGTCCCACGCGTGGCAACTAACACAACAGGCGTTTGGCCTATGGTGTCGTTCACCACTTTCTTCTGAGTCAGGGCTGTGAGGGGATACGCCTTGGGCACACCCTCGACATGGAGCGCATAAATGCGCGCTTTGGTCGGCAAGAGGCTGTTGCGCTGCCACACAGGGAACATGGTGCGCTGCGCGGAGAAGTAATCACCATACGGTGCCCCAGGAACGTAGGGACGATCATAGCCGGTGTTCAGGTCAAGGACGACGGTGTCGGGGTGTTGTTGTCGCCACACCTCCCAGGTGGTGAGGACAACGGGCAGAAGACGCAGTTGAACCTTCGTCGCGACAAGATCACCAAGCACCGGCTTGCCGGTGAGTTGATTCCACAGTGTGCGTGTTTGACGATCGTACATCAATTTATTGCTACGGAAGAGGAAGCCGGACGAGCCGAAGGTATAGGTGACCCCATTCGCAGCCCGACCGTCGTACGCAATGGCTGCTCCACACAGCGTGCAGTACGCTAACGAGACCGGGACGCCGCCGACGACGTCATTGGCCATCTCGTGCCAATCCATAATACGGAGCGGGTAGGCGCGCGAGTCACCTTTGATGCTCATACCAAAGACCGGTTCTTTTGGCTCCAAGTAGGTCGCTTTGGCCGCAGGAATCATGCGGGGGTTATCAAGCGCAGGGATACCATCAACACCCACCCCACCCCACTGGATCTCTTCGACCCGAATGCGCGAAGGGGCACCGTCTCGTAGAAATTTTCCAAAGCCCGGGTCGATCCGAGCCAGAAGGTGGCCCTTCCAACCAGTAAAGCCGGGTGGCGAGGTCAGACTGGTCGAACCGTACCATTCGACCCACGCTGGCCAGTCATTCCCAAACATCTTCCCGCTGAGTTTCTCGAGGGTGTCAATATAGACCTTGGAATCGACGCCGCGCACGAGGCCAATTTGATTTGCGCGAATCAGCTCAAGAAATACCGCAACAAAGCGGGTATCATTTGCGGTGAGAACAGTCTGTACTGCCTCGTGCGTCTGAGAACTCAGATCAGAAAGGGTGTACATAAGTGTGCGTGCGTCTTCGTCCTTCAGCGAAGCGCCACGCACAGAGGACGCAGGCAGAATGGTCAGCAAGAGGACAGCAAGAGCCGCATACGTCGATTTTGACTTATGGAGGTGTCTCACTCCTATCTCCTTACCCCTTTAGATCATACTGTGCCAAAAATTGGAGAAGTGCGGGCACGATTTCCTCGTGCGCGTCCTCTTGCAGATAGTGGCCCGCATCAGGGAGTCGAAGCACCTGGGCATTTGGGAAGTCGGGGATCCATAGATCTTCGAGATAGGTGGGCAAAAAGGCGATGTCCTTCATCGCCCACGCGATGAAAGTGGGCTTCGAACGGAGTTGCATGAGTCCCTCGTGGACTGTGTCGAGGAACTCGCTGACGTTGCCCTCGGGTCCCGCCGGGATTTCTCGGGGAAAGACCAAGATTCCGGTACGCGAGGACCACGTGGGATGGGGGGCGAGGTAGGCCGCCCGTTCGTTCGGACCGAGGCGCTCGGGATGGCACAGGCCCGCCCGGAACAAGAAGCCCCGAACGAAGGCGTGGGCTCCCTTGACAAGGATCTCGCCCACACCGGGAGTACGGAATAGGCGGAGTGGGAGGGGGAGCGCCACATCTCCGAGGGGCCGATGAGCGATCGTGTTCAGGATCGCGAGGGAGTGGATCCGCGTGGGGTGCTTGCCCGCCCACGCGAGCCCGATGGGCCCACCCCAGTCTTGAGGCACGACGGTGGTCTCACGCAGATCAAGTGACTCGAGGAGCTGCTCGAACCGGGCTGCATGGCGCGGGATTAGGTACAGCGAGGGATCATCGGGTTTGTCGGACCGACCGAAGCCGAGAT
>VRUN01000091.1 GCA_019456075.1 Candidatus Methylomirabilota bacterium | reverse complement strand
ACCGTGACGGGCGGTCTCATGGCTGTGGTGCATTTGCTTGCTTTGGAGATGAGAGTGTTCCATATGCTCTTCGCTGAGTGGAAGCTCCTACCGTGCCTCTTCGATGATGCGCACAGTATCCTGCTCTACATTCTCAACTTGCTCCTTCAGGTCTTCCCAATGACTACATCAAGTCCCGCTTCATTGCCTCGAACTCTTCCTTGTCTATCTCGCCGCGCGCATACCGTCTCTTCAGGATCTCAAGGGAGGAATCGGCCCGGGGCTCTTTCCCCTGGGTGATCAACCAGCGGATCCCGAGCACGAGGGCCACGATGACGAGTCCCCAGAACACGATCATCATGAACATCATGCCAATCCCCCACGCACCCCACATGTCATGCATCCCCCAGTAGTCGTATTGGCGCTGTTGTGCCCAAGCTACTATCGGCATACCCATGCCGCCGAGCATGGCGCCTACATGAATTGCTATCGACCTCATGGCTCCTCCGTTCCCAAAGGGTGACTTAATATATTCCTGCCTGGCGCTGTAGCCACCGCACGTAGGCAATGATCTCATTGACGTTTGTTTCATTGAGGCCATCAATCCTGGGCATGTTCCCAAACCGCCAGTGATGAGCTCTCGCCCCTCTCTGCACAGCCAAATGAAAGCTTTCATCTCCGTGGTGGTGAGGATGGTAAACCGGGTGAATAAAGGGGGGGCCTTTGTCTGTTCCGCGGCCCCCCTCACCGTGACACCTAGCGCAGTTGGCGTTAAAAAGTTCCTCGCCTCTCGTATATTGAGCCGGGACCTTAGTCGTACGAGTTCTTTCAGGTCTCTCGGTTTCTGCTGTGCATTCAGGAAGTACGCCGATCAGCAGGGCGGCCGCGACGAAAAAGGTGGTCCGCTTCATTAGTCAGGTTCGTCATGCGGCGCTTCGCCGCCACGAATAGGGACAGGCTCCTGAAAATCCAAGAACTCGCCCCGCTCCAGGGCGAGCTGGCGCTGCCAGACTTCTTCGGAGTCCCACCCCCACTTCAAGTAGAGGGTCGGGACCACCAACATGTTGAGGAACGTGGAGGTGGCCAGGCCGCCGATGATGACATAGGCCATCGGCCGCTCCAGCTCCTTGCCGGCGATGTCGCCGAAGAGGAGGGGAAGGAGGCCCAACCCGGCTGCGGCGGCGGTCATCAAGACGGGGGCGAGCCGCTCCAGCGAGCCTTCGATTACGACCGCCTCCCGGTCAAGCCCCTCGGCCCGAAGGTGACGGTAATGCGTCACGAGAATAATTCCATTTCTCGCAGCGATCCCGAAAACACCAATCAGACCGATCAGAGAGGGGATACTAATGATTCCCCCCGTGAAAGCGATCGCTATGACTCCTCCGATCAGTGCCAGGGGCAGATTGGCCATGACTAGAAAAGAAGCTCGGGCGGAGTTAAAGGCCTTGAAGAGCAGAAGAAAAATGATCACAACTGCCACGGCGCCATAAGAGAACAGAATTCGAGTGGCCTCCTGTTGGCTTTTGAACTGGCCGCCGTACTCGACGAAGTAGCCGGGCGGCAGATCGACCTGTTCTTTGATCTGCTGCTGCGCCTCCGCAATAATGCTTCCCAGGTCCCGCCCGGACACGTTCGCCTGGACGACGATCCGCCGCTGGACCCGTTCCCGGTTGATGAAATAGGGTCGGTTCTCGGTGGCCACCTCGGCCAACTGGCTCAGCGGGATCTTTCGCCCACGCGGGGCATCTATCAGGATATTCCGCATAGCCCGGACGTCCCGGCGGGACGGCTCGTCGAACCAGAGGAAGAGGTCAAAACTTTTCTGCCCCTCGATCACCTGTGAGATGACCTCGCCGTTGAACGCGATCTGGGCTGTCTCGAGGACATCCCCGGCATTGAGCCCTAACCGGGCGGCCCGCTCCCGGTCCACCTTGATCCTGACCTCCGGGACCCGGATCTGCTGCTCGAGCTGTAAGTCGGTAATCCCTTTGATCCCGGCAAGGATTGCCTCCGCTTGCTGCCCCTTTTCCAGAAGTTCGTCCAGGTCAGGACCGTAGATCTTTATCGCGATCTGAGCCCGGATCCCCGAGAGGACCTCGTCCAGGCGGTGGGCGATAAACTGACCCAGATTCACGGCCACTCCCGGGATCTTCTCTAGGTCCTCCCGGATGGCGAAAATCAGCTCCTCCGGGTCCCGCTCGCCGTAATCGAGGAGGATGTCGAACTCCATGAAGTTGGGGGGCAAGGCGTCCTCGTCCAGTTCCGCACGCCCGGCCCGCTGGGAGACGGAGACCACCTCGGGGTACTTCCTCAGCATCTCGGTGATGTGGTAGCCCAGACGCATGGACTCCTGGAGTGAGGTTCCGGGGAGGCTTGTCACCGCCAGGATATAGTTCCCCTCGTGAAACTCCGGGAGAAATGAGCGGCCCAGAAAAGGGATCACCGCAATGCTTGCTCCCAGCAAGAGGACCGAGACGACAATCACCGCCCAGGGACGGTGTAGCCCCGGCCGCAGGAGCCGCCAGTAGCCGGCTTTGAGGAGGCGGATGGTACCAGGCTCCCGCTCCGGCTCGGGGTTGCCTGCGGCTCTGGTCTTGGTGAGGAGGAAGGAACAGAGGACGGGGGTCAAGGTCACTGAGACAACGAGGGAGGCAAGGAGAGAGGTGGCAAAAGCCAGCCCGAGTGGAGTGAAGATCCGCCCCTCGACTCCAGTGAAAAAGAAGATAGGGCCAAAGACCACCAAAATAATCAACGTGGCATAGACAATGGGGATCCGGATCTCCCGCGAGGCATTAAAAACAACCCTCAAGGTGGTATTGGGCCTCTCTTTCTGCCGGTTTTCTCGTAACCGCCTGAAGATGTTTTCCACGTCGATGATGGCATCGTCGACCACCGCGCCGATGGCGACGGCCAGCCCCCCGAGCGTCATGGCGTTGATCCCCACGCCGAAAACCCTGAGTGTAAGGACACCCATGAGCAGGCTTAACGGCATGGCGGTCAGCGTAATGAAGGAGGCCCGGACGTTAAACAGGAAGAAGACCACCACGATGGTAACGACGACCGCCCCTTCGATGAGGGCACGCTGCAGATTCGTAATGGAGGACTCGATGAAATTCGCCTGGCGGAAGACCTGGGTGTGCATCTCGATCCCCGAGGGGAGGGTCCGCCGGATGTCATCGAGAGCCTGCTCCACCTCATAGGTGACGGTCAGGGTATCGGCACCAAATAGCTTGGAGATCGTGCCGATCACCGCCGGTTTGCCCATATAG
>VRUN01000023.1 GCA_019456075.1 Candidatus Methylomirabilota bacterium | reverse complement strand
AGCCAGGAGGCGGCGAGAGAGATCTTCGGCAAGTACCTGACCCCCGACCTGCCGC
Organism: Candidatus Methylomirabilota bacterium; assembly: GCA_019456075.1. Classification (GTDB taxonomy): domain Bacteria; phylum Methylomirabilota; class Methylomirabilia; order Methylomirabilales; family CSP1-5; genus CSP1-5. Next base: position 26,465 of record VRUN01000023.1, on the reverse strand, counting down.
TGGCGGCCTCGGACGTGGCGCAGGCGGAAGGAGACCGGGGGCGGACGATCCAGACCCTCGTCGAGGCGGCGCTGGAGGTGATGTACGCGGCCACAGACGAGAACCGATTTCTGGAGGTGACCTATCAGAATGGGGAGCGAGAGGTGTTGTACTTCCGGGACTTCGTGTCGGGGGCGATGATCCAGAGTGTCTGCACGCGGGCGAAGAAGGCGGCGGTCAAGCGCCGGATTCGGACGCAGGAGCAGGGGATCACGCGCGAGGACCTCGTGTGGGCGGTGCAGGAGGAATTTCGGGAGAACGAGGACCTGCCGAACACGACCAATCCGGATGACTGGGTGAAGATCGCGGGGCGCAAGTCTGAGCGCATCGTCGCCGTCCGGCCCCTTCCGCGGGCCGAGGAGAAACAGCGCAAGGTCGACACGGTTGCCCCGGGACACTATCTCTAGCTTGAACCTGACCAGCGCGGCCTTCAGTTTGTCCTTCCTCCTTCCTTCACCCCTCGGGGGAGAGGTTCTGTTCCCCAGAGGGATCCTCCTTGCGTCGAAAAAGGGTGCAAAAACTCCCTTGTGGTATTGGGGATGTTTTTTGGTATATAATGATTGACCCGAGCCGGGCTCCGCTTTCCAGGCCATGGAAGGGGAGAGGAGAAGGAAACCCTGGATAGAGAGACTATGGCGGTTGAAAGAGTCATAGGTATCGAGACCGAATTTGGCATTACCACCCGGAATCCTCATGGCTTTGATCCGGTGGGGAATTCGATCCTCCTCATCAACAGCCATGAGGCGGTCCAGGCCATCAAGGCGATCTGGGACTATGCGGGTGAGAACCCCTTGTTGGACGCCCGGGGGTTTGAAGTGAGTGGCGAGCGGGAGCGCCCCAGCCAGAAGGACAACCGGGCAATCAACAAGGTCCTCCTCAATGGGGGGCGTCTGTATGTGGATGGGGCGCATCCAGAGTACTCCTCGCCTGAGGTGATGAACGCCAGGGATCTGGTGCTCTATGAAAAGGCAGGGGAGCGGGTCCTGGAGATGAGTCGCCAGGCGGCCAACCGGCTCCTTCCACCTGATGCGCACCTTTATATTTACAAGAATAATACCGACGGAAAGGGAAACAGCTACGGCTCCCACGAGAATTACCTGATGGCACGGGGTGTGCCTTTCGAGAAGATCGTCGAGGGGCTGACCGCCTTTCTGGTGACCCGACAGATATTCGCCGGGGCGGGGAAGGTGGGGGCCGAAAACCAGACCGACCCCGTGGAGTATCAGATCTCTCAGCGGTCCGATTTCTTTGAGGCCTGGATCGGCCTCGACACTATGGCCAAGCGTCCGATCATCAACACCCGAGACGAGCCGCATGCGGATGAAGAGAAGTATCGGCGGTTGCACGTCATCGTGGGCGACAGTAACATGTCGGAGTTCGCCACCTATTTGAAGGTGGGGGCGATGGCGATCGTGCTGAGCATGGTAGAGGATGGGTGGGTCCGGAAGGATCTGGCGTTGGAGGACCCGGTGCGGGCGATCAAGGAGATCTCCCACGACGTCACCTGTCGGCGAAAGGTCCGGTTGAAGCGGGGGGTCGAACTGAGCGGGGTGGAGATCCAGCGGGAATATCTCGAGATGGCGTGGGCGTACTATCAGGGGCGGGAGGCGTCGCCCCAAGTGCTGGATATTCTGGAAAAGTGGGCGTGGGTCTTGGACAAGTTGGAGGAGGACCCATGGCAGCTCCACCGGCACTTGGATTGGGTGATCAAGATGGAGCTGATCCGGTCGTACATGGAGCGGCGGAAGGTAGGGTTCGAGGACCAGCGAATCTCGATGCTGGACTTGCAGTTCCACGATATCCGACGGGAAAAAGGACTCTTCTACTTGCTCGAGCGACAGGGGCTGGTGGAACGGATTGTGACCGACACAGAGATCGAGGAGGCCGTGGAGTTTCCGCCGCCCGACACGCGGGCCTACTTCCGAGGCATGTGTCTCCGGAAGTATCGGGATCAGGTTTACGGGGCTAGCTGGAGTTCCCTGTTGTTCGACACCGGCGATGCCGCTGTGAAGAAGATCCCCATGGCCGAGCCGACCCGAGGGACCCGCAAGTTGGTTCAGGAGGTCCTGGATCGATCTGGCTCCGTGAGGGAGCTTTTCGACAACCTCACGGGATGAGGGGGTGGTGCCCATGAGTGAGCAGGAACGGAAGGTGAAGCGGCCCAAGGAATCCCCGAAGGGTGATGAAGCTCAAGCAACGGCCGCTGTGACGGAAAAGGGGAAGGAACTCAAGGAGCGCATGGACGAAGTCATTGACGAAATTGATGAAGTCCTCGAGGAAAATTCGGAGGAGTTTGTCAGAAACTATGTCCAGCGAGGAGGCGAGTAAGAGTGTTCTTGGATCTCTCGTATAGTGGTTCCAGCTTTTGCGACCTCCTGGCGGGACGTCTCCCCTTCCTGCTGACCCGGTGGGAGAATCTTCAGTTGTCCCCGGACGACATGGTCCCCATCTCCAAAGGGACCACCGTGTTGGCCCTGAAGTATCGAGAGGGGGCGGTGATCGCCGGTGACCGGCAGGCCACCGAGGGAACTCAGATAGCGACCCGACGGATTGAGAAGGTGTTCAAGACAGACGAACATTCGGCCATTGCCATCGCCGGTGTGGCGGGGCCCTGCCTTGAGCTCGCCCGCCTCTTCCAAACGGAACTGGAGCATTACGAGAAGCTGGAGGGGGTTGAGCTCAGCACCGAGGGGAAGGCAAATAAGTTGGCCCAGATGGTCAAGATGAACTTTCCGATGGCTCTTCAGGGGCTGCTGGTCATTCCGATCTTTGTGGGATATAACGTCAAACGAGGGGAAGGCAAAATCTACAAGTATGATGTGACCGGTGGGAGGTTCGAGGAAGCTGAATACCATGCTACCGGTTCTGGGGGATCACATGCCCGGGCTACCATGAAGAAGGTATACCGTGCGGATTCGGACGCGGCGGGGGCGATCCACACCGCCGTGGAGGCTCTGTATGACGCCGCCGAAGAAGATATCGGGACGTCAGGACCCGATTTTATCCGAGGGATCTTCCCCACAATCAAAACGGTGACGACGAGCGGCATCCTGGATGTGGAGGAAGACCGAGTTCGAGCGGTCTGCCAGCAGGTGGTTGAGGCGAGATCGAGGAGCCACTAAGATGGCGCTTCCGTTTTATGTCTCTCCCGAACAGATGATGCAGGATAAGGCGGAGTATGCCCGGAAAGGCATTGCGAAGGGGAAATCGATTATCGCCCTGGCCGGAAAACAGGGCATCTTGCTGGTGGCTGAGAACCCGAGCTCGTCGCTCAACAAAATCTCGGAAGTCTATGACCGGATCGCCTTTGCGGGCGCGGGCAAGTATAGTGAGTTTGAGCATCTGCGAAAAGCTGGCATCCGATATGCAGATCTCAAAGGGTATGCCTACGGCAGAGAGGATGTCACGGCCAAGTCTCTGGCCAATGCGTACTCTCAGAGTATTGGGAGTAGTTTTAGCCAAGAGATCAAACCACTGGAAGTGGAGATCCTCGTCGTGGAGGTGGGAGAAACACCGACTCAAGACGAGCTCTACCGGATTGCCTTCGATGGTGCTATCGCGGACGAGCGAGGATTCGCCACCATTGGGGGGCAGGCGGACGAGCTGAGACTTTACCTGAAGGAGAAATACGAGGATGGAGTCACACTTGAGGCCTCCCTCCAGCTGGCGGTGAAAGCCTTAGAAGCCTCGACGAGTCAAAAGGTTAATGCTCCCAATCTCGAGGTCGCGATTTTGGACCGGCACCATTCGGGTCGGATGTTTCGCCGATTTACCGCAGCCGGACTGGTGGACCTGGTCGGGGACCTCGCGTAAGAGGCGCACCTGTTCTGGGTCGAAAGGAGACGCGGGGTACCGCGCGATTGAGTATGCAGACGAGAATCTTTGGTCTCGAAAATGAATATGGCCTTATCTCGTCTTCGCTCGGCGGGAAGCTGAACCTGTCGGTGGAGAGTGCCCTCGGGTATCTGTTCGAAAAGGTAGTCTCTCGCCAGCGGGGGACCAATGACTTCCTCCGAAACGGGGCCCGACTCTATCAGGACACCGGCTGTCACCCAGAGTATGCCACCCCCGAGTGCGACAACCCTCTAGACCTGGTCATGCATGACAAGGCAGGAGAGCGGATCGTCGAAGAGCTCCTATACGCTGCCGAGCGCAAGCTCCGAGAGAACGGAATCTATTGTGAGATTTACATTTTTAAGAACAATACCGATTCCGTGGGGAACACGTACGGCTGTCACGAGAACTATCTGGTAGAACGCGTGGTCAACTTTCACAAACTAGCCGAGCTCCTGATCCCCTTCTTTGTCACTCGTCAGGTTTTCGCGGGGGCCGGCAAGGTTCTGCGCACTAGGGCCGGCAATCACTATTATATCTCCCAACGGGCTCAGCACATTTACCAGGAGATCTCCGGGGCCACCACGAGCTCTCGTGGCATCATCAACACCCGAGACGAGCCGCATGCGGATGAAGAGAAGTATCGGCGGTTGCACGTCATCGTGGGCGACAGTAACATGTCGGAGTTCGCCACCTATTTGAAGGTGGGGGCGATGGCGATCGTGCTGAGCATGGTAGAGGATGGGTGGGTCCGGAAGGATCTGGCGTTGGAGGACCCGGTGCGGGCGATCAAGGAGATCTCCCACGACGTCACCTGTCGGCGAAAGGTCCGGTTGAAGCGGGGGGTCGAACTGAGCGGGGTGGAGATCCAGCGGGAATATCTCGAGATGGCGTGGGCGTACTATCAGGGGCGGGAGGCGTCGCCCCAAGTGCTGGATATTCTGGAAAAGTGGGCGTGGGTCTTGGACAAGTTGGAGGAGGACCCATGGCAGCTCCACCGGCACTTGGATTGGGTGATCAAGATGGAGCTGATCCGGGCGTACATGGAGCGGCGGAAGGTAGGGTTCGAGGACCAGCGAATCTCGATGCTGGACTTGCAGTTCCACGATATCAAGAGGAGCAGAGGTCTCTATTATCTCATGGCCCGGGGGGATATGATCGAACGGATGTGCACGGATGGACAGATTGAAGGGGCAATGGTGGAGCCTCCTCAGACAACGCGGGCGAAGATCCGGAGCGACTTTATCAGGTACGCGGTGGAGCGGAATAAATCGTACGATGTGGGGTGGAGTTATCTCAAACTGAATGACCGCTACCAGCGGACGATTCTCTGTAAGGATCCGTTTCAGTCACGGGATGCGAGAGTGGAGGAGATGATCGCCTCCTCGTATTATTGATGGGGAAGTTCGCGGTCCTTGTTCCGGGTGGCCCAGGAGGGCCACCCGATTTTTTTGCCACCCACTATTATATGCAGTCAGCCGCGGGCTCAGTCGGTTCCCAGGCTGATCGCTGCCCGCCGACGGCTTTTTTTTGGAAAGGAGAGAAGCGGTGAACATCGAGGTGCAGGTCCAGGATGTTCTTACCTATAAAGGTGATGCTCTGATCGTGAATCTCTTCGACGGGGTAAAGAAGCCGGGCGGAGCGACCGGGGCCGTGGATCAGGCTTTGGGTGGCCTGATCTCCCAGGCGATTGCTCAGGGGGAGTTTCGGGGAAAGTCGGGGACGACTCTGCTGCTGCATACCCAAGGGAAGGTCAAAGCCGAGCGGGTGCTCGTCGCCGGTTTGGGGAAGCAGGAGCAGTTTGGTCTTGAGTCGGTCCGGGTGGTGACCGGGCAGGCCCTGAGGGTCCTCCGTCGACATGGGTGCCGGCGGGTGGGTACAATCCTGCATGGGAGCGGGGCGGGGGGTCTCGGTGTCAAGGAGGTGGCTCAGGCCGTCACCGAGGGAGCTCTGCTCGGCCTGTATACCTTTGACCGGTATAAGAAGAAGGAAGAGGATCACAAACCGATCCAGGCGCTCGCTCTTCTCCTCCGGGACCGGGTTCAGGTCGCCGAGGTTCGCGGGGGAAGTGGGACTGGTCAGATCATCGCTCGCGCGGTCAACCTGGCTCGGGACCTGGTGAATGAACCCTCGAATAGCCTCACGCCGCAGGCCCTCGCCGCTCAGGCCCAGTCTGTAGCCAAGGCCGGGAAACTCACCTGTCAGATTCTGGGAAAGCGACAGCTTGAACGCATGGGTATGGGAGCCTTCTTGGGGGTTGCACAGGGGAGTGACCGACCGCCAGTCCTGATCGTCCTCTCCTATCGAGGGGGGCGACGGAAGCAGCCCGACCTGGGACTTGTGGGCAAGGGGATCACCTTCGATTCTGGGGGGATCTCCATTAAGCCCAGTGAGGGAATGGAACAGATGAAGGGGGACATGGCGGGTGGGGCGGCGGTTATTGCGGCGATGGGGGCGATTGCCCGAATCAAGCCGCCCATCAATGTGACCGCTATTGTCCCCGCCTGTGAGAATCTCCCCTCTGGATCCGCGCTGAAGCCAGGGGATGTGGTCCGCACCATGGACGGCAAGACGATCGAAGTAGTGAACACTGACGCCGAGGGGCGCCTGGTCCTGGCCGATGCTTTGTGCTATGCACGACGGCTCGGATGTCCGCGATTAGTGGATGCGGCGACACTGACGGGGGCTTGCGTTGTGGCCTTGGGGTCGGTGCGGAGCGGCGCCTTCACTAATGATCAGGGGTGGATGGATCGGGTGGGCGCTGCGGCACAAGCGGTGGGGGAAAAGGTTTGGCAGATGCCAATGGATGGAGAATACGACGAGCAAATTTCAAGCGATGTGGCCGACGTCAAAAACATCGGGGGCCGGAAAGCAGGCGCGGTCACCGCAGCAAAGTTTTTGGCCCGCTTCGTTGCAGAGATCCCCTGGGTACACCTGGACATCGCCGGAACGACCCAAGCCGACAAGGAAAAGGGATACACGCCGAAAGGAGCTACAGGCGTTCCGGTTCAAACCCTCATCCGCGTTGCTCTGGATCTGGCGGCCGGGAAGGATTAGGGGTCCGCGAGAGTGGCGCAGCCGCTGAATCCGGCGTCATCTCACGTCGATCGCCACACAGGTCAAGGTCTTGGTTACGCCGGAGATTGTTCGGATTTTGGATAGCACGACCCGGCCCAGGGCGTCGACGTCGGAGGCCTCGACAAAGGCGATAATGTCGTAGGGGCCGGTCACGGCGTTGGCCATCTTCACGCCGGGGATCTTGATAATGGCCTTGAGGGCAGTCTTGGCCTTATCCGATGAGGCCTCGATGAGGACGTAAGCATGCGTCGGCATAATCGCATCAACCTCCCTGCGTCTTCCGTGGTCCGGTTTCCTTCACCCCCGTTAGCAAGATCAATGTTCTCCAACCCAACCCACGATACTCGAATCGCCGCGCCCCGTGCAAGGGAAATCCGGAAAGCCTATCCCTGACCAAAGAGGTTCATCAGAATCTGCAGGAGGATGGTACCGATGGCTACGGGGCAGAGATAGCGAATGAGAAAGAGCCATGGTTGCCCCAGGCCGGGATAGGCACTGCCCTCGATCGCTCCCGCGAGGGCCTCCTTCGGGCCCCATCGCCACCCGACGAAGAGACAGAGGAACAGGGCGCCCAGGGTGAGGGCGAGATTGCCGAATATCGTATCCATAAGATCGAGGAAACCCATCTGGAGTACGGGAAGGTTGGAGAGAAATGTGGAGGCCCCGTTGCTTAACGCAGCCGGGATGCCCAGGAGAAAGCTCACCACGCCGACCAACCAGCAGGCTCCTTTCCGAGTCCACCCTTTCTCGTCTGTCAGGTACGCGACGCAGACTTCCAAGAGAGAGATGGCGGAGGTAAGCGCCGCCACCGTCAGCAGGACAAAGAAAACAGTCCCGAAGAGGCCTCCGAATGGGATCCGGTGGAAGATCGCTGGCAGGACGACAAAGGCGAGCCCGGCTCCTTGCGTTGGCTCCACCTCCGCCACGGCAAAGAGGGCGGGAAAAATGGCGAGCCCGGCCAGGAGAGCCGCAAGGGTGTCAAAGAGGCAGACGTAGGCGGTCGAGATAACTACGTCCTCTCTCGCCGGGAGATAACTCCCGTACGTGATCATTACTCCCATGCCGATGCTGAGGGAGAAGAAGGCCTGACCGAGCGCCGCGAGGAACGTGGTCGCGGTCACCTTGGAAAAATCCGGTTGGAGATAGAAGGCGATCCCTTTCTCTGCGCCTTCCAAAGTGAGGGAACGGAAGACTAAGAGAAGCAGCATGAGAAAGAGCGCAGGCATCAGGATCAGAGTCCACCGCTCGATCCCCCGCCGCACTCCGCCGATCACCACGGTAACGGTGAGCGCCATGAACACCGCGTGCAGGGCGAGGACGGTCCACGCATCGCCGACAAATTGCCCAAAGAGCTTTCCGGTCTGCCCGGGATCTGTCAAGGTGGCAAAAGCCCCTGTCGCCGCCTTCAGGGTATAGCCGATGGCCCAGCCCGCCACGACTGAATAGTATGAGAGGATGCCACACCCGGTGATAACTCCCAGGACCCCCACGATCCGCCATCCGGAATTGGGCGCAGCCTTTGTGAAGGCGCCCACGGGGTTGCGCCGAGTAAAGCGACCGAGACCGACCTCGGCGATCATAACCGGCAGTCCAATCAGGATGACAATCGCGAGGTAGATGATCACAAAGGCGGCCCCCCCGTTTTTGCCAACGAGATACGGAAACCGCCAGATGTTCCCGAGCCCAATCGCTGAGCCTGCGGCGGCCATGACAAAACCGACCCGCGAGCCCCAGGTTTCCCGTTTTCTCTCTCCCGAATGTGGTTCCATGGACTCTCGAGGGATTGCCCCCCTCCTCAGCCCCTACTTCTTGCCCCCAGTGTCGAAAAGATGTCGGTGCGAGGAGATGAGGGACGACGCACGCGGAGGCAGCGGCCCGTGAAGGGGACTGGTCGCTCCTGTGCCCCGCGCGCGGGCCGGGTCTCCCGTGGCGCGGCAGGGGAAAGGGATTGACTGCATCGGATGCCGTCAAGACTGGAGCCGGTGGAGCAGATCCTTTGCCTCTTTGTAGGTGGGATCGATTTCCAGGGATCGTTGGACGCAGCGCAAGGCACCGAGGCTATCTCCCACCTCTCGAAGGCAAATGGCCTTGTTGAACCAGGCCTGCTTCAGATTGCTGTCGAGCTTGATGGCCTCGTTAAAGCACTCGATCGCCTCCTGATACCGCCGTTTGCTGAAGAAGCAGAGACCCTTGTTATTCCACGCGGTCTTCAAGCGCGCCGGATCCTTAAGATCTCGAATTGCCTGGTTGAGGTATTGAATGGCGAGATCGTACTCTTGCATGAGACGCATGACCGCCCCAAATTCGAGGGAAAGTTCAGCCTCCGGCACCCGCTTCTCCCCCGGCAGGGTATGGAGGTGGTACCCACGGAGAGAAAAGAGGGGATGCTGCGGGGTGGACGCCTTTAGCTGGGTCCTCGCCAGATACGCCCGGACGTCTCGGGCGGCCAGGAGCGTCGAAAACTCTTCATGCAGGCTGTCCGTGATGGCCCGGAGAGACAGGTCACTCGCGAATCGCCCGCGCGCGACCTCTCGGAGTCTCTCTCGTTCTCCATCCGGGATGAATTTCGCGTTCATCTCTCGCTCGCTCATGACATAGTTCTGTGGGGAGGAGAGGGCGAAGGACAAGGCAGCTGGCGAGATGGATAAGAGGTTCACGATTGCCCCGACGTCTTCCGCGGGAAGCTTCAGGCGGAAGCGTTCCTCGAGATAGGAAGGCAGACCGATGGTGATCATTTGGGCGGTGAACCGAGAGGCGAGGAAGCGGAAGCGGTGTGCCCCGGGAAGGAAATGCCGGGCGAGATGGAGGAAATTCGAAAACCCCCGCTGCAAGCGGTACCGATCCAACCTGCGGGGCTTGCGGGGGGCCCGGAGAGAGGTGACGACTCCTTCCTTGTCGAGCCATTGGAGGAGGGTGAGAACCTCATGCGGCTGCTCACCTATGGCCTGGGCGAGTTCGTCGGCGTTGCGCTGTTCCTCGGTGAGAAGCTCAAGGAGCGTCCGCTCCCGCAGGCCGAGATCGAGCAGGCGCTTATCCCGAAGGGCGGGGTCCAGACGCTTGATCTCCTGACTCAGATGGAGGGGGGCTGCCCCTCCTAACCCTTTGAGGACAAAAAAGGCCTTCGGGCGACGATGGACGAGGAGTGTCTGGACCCAGTAGAGGTTTCCACCCGAGGAGGCGATAAAACGGGTCCCGAGCGGGGAAGTCGATGAAGCGGCAACCTCTGCTTCCAAAGCCTTCAGATCCAAGAGATTGCGGTTTTCCCCGAATCGGGCGGCGATGGTTTCAGGGCCGAGGAGCTCAAAGACGTGCCGGACTTCGTCACCTAAGGCGTGATACCAGGTGAGAGCCCTGGAGTTAAAGGGGGTGCAGGAGAGGTATAGCCCCCGCAGCCTCTTGGTCTTTCTCCGTTCTCGTCGGAATCGGGAGAAAAAGCGTTTGACCTCGTCGAGGGTCACTTCCCTCGAAAGGGCGCGGCATTCAGCGAGATACGGGGTGGCATCTTTTCGTACCCTTCCCCGGATGTCGAAGAGGGGGCCGGCCCCAGTAACTGTGAGCCGCGTGCGAACTGGGGATAGGCCGCGTGAGTCGAGGACCTGACGCATGAGGAGTTCAAAGGCCTGCCCCTTCTCACGTCGGGAGGGGGCCAAGACCTTAATCCATAGCACGCCCCTCATCCTCCACTCGAAAAGCAGTAAGGTGATCGCTTACTTTTACCCCTCCTATCAGTAGATGAATGATTATATCCGACTTTCTACTTTAGGGCCTTTGAGCTAAACCCTTATATATAAAGTTTTGTATCATTCGAAGCTCCGGATCCGAAATCTTTCGCTATGTTACGTAGCATACCGTGAAGGGGCGGGTCAAGAAGAACTTTGCAGGCGTCGATTGACACACATAACCGGCCGTGTTAGCGTGACCCAGGCCCAGAGGCCTTTCAGGACGGATCTTTGGCGGGGATTTCGGGATGCGAGTTACGGTGAAGCTCTTCGCGGCGGCCCGGGCGATTGTGGGACAAGGGGAAGTTTCGATAGAGCTGAAAGAGGGGAGCACGGTTGGGGATCTGATGGAGCACTTTTTCACCAGACACCCTGAACTCAAGGGGATAGCAGGCTCTCTGTTGCTCGCGGTGAATCGAGAATTTGCGGAGCGCAGCGTCAATCTGCAGGAGGGGGATGAGGTCGGGGTCATGCCTCCAGTCAGCGGAGGGACTGATGCTTAGGATCACCGAAAACCCCCTTTCGGCCGAGGGGGCCATTTCGGCGGTCACCAAGAGGACGTGCGGGGCGGTGGCGACCTTTATCGGCGTGGTCCGGGAATTTTCCCGTGGGAGGCAGGTCTCTTATCTTGAGTATGAGGCTTACCCGGAGATGGCCATTGCCAAGATGCGTCAGATCGAGGAAGAGATCCGGAACAAATGGGAGATCGAACAGATCGCCATTCACCACCGGGTCGGCCGTCTCGGCATCAGCGAGGCCAGCGTAGTTATTGCCGTCTCTGCAGCCCATCGCCAACCGGCCCTCGAGGCCTGCACATACGCCATTGAGCGCCTCAAGCAGATCGTCCCGATATGGAAAAAAGAGGTCTCGCCTGACGGCTCATATTGGGTCGGTATGGGCTCCTGATTAAGTTCAGGGTTCACAGTTCAACATACCTTCGTTATTTGCTTTTACCCAGCAAGAATCTCCCCAGACAACGTTGAGTACTTAACCAACGTAGCAAAATCCACAAAAGCGTTGTCTCACGCGGTGCACCGTGACGCGTCGCGTTTCCTCTGGGGACCTCTAGGACCAGGGGACTGAAAATCCACGTGAGCTAGAGAGTCGCTGAGTGGATGGATAAGGAGGATTGAGGGATGCCCCGACGGGTCAAGTTTGGGATCGAGAAGCTGGACCAGATGTTGGGCGGGGGGCTCCTCCCGGGGACCTTAACTGTCGTGTACGGGGCGACGGGAATCGGGAAGACCCATTTGGGCCTCACCTTTGCCGTCAGTGGGGAGCAGTACGAGCGGGCGCGCGGGGTGATCTTTGATATGACTGCCCGGGGGGACTCTCAACGCCACGATGAGTATGCCAAGAGGCTCTTTGACTGGGACCTACAGGTGTGGAATCACTCCATCCGGCCGGGGCAACAGAACCCCTTTCCACCCCCCCTCGCCTTGGAAAAGATGAAGTACTGTCACGAGTTCGACTACGGGGGGCGACTGGAGGAGTATCAGGTGAATAAGCCCGAGGGCCGGGAGTTCCGCCACGCCTGGCTGGCTGCCTACGCGCAGCGGTGGAAGACTGTGCTTTCCTTTTTCTACTTCCATTTCGCTGCTGGGGTGCGAAGGGTCGTCGTGGACGGCGTGGATCCTACTCAGGCCCCGCACGAGTCGATTCAGCTGTATGCCTTTGACGAGCTGTACCGAAAGATCATCCACCAGGATGGGGAGGTCCTGGGTATGGAAATTTTAATCCCGGTCTGGCGTCATCGGGATTTTATCGAGAAGAAACGCTACGACCACCGAGAGGTGGCGACCCTCCTCTTAGTTACGACACAGGAGACACTGCTCCACGACCTGATCGCGCGAAAGATAGAGGAGGGGGACATGGGGGCGTCGGCAAACACGATCCTCCTCATGGGGAAGAGGATAGAACAGGGGGGGGTCGGTCGAGCGTTTTACGTTGCCAAGCACCGGGGGAGCGCGTGCAGCACCGAGATCGCCGAATACACGATCACCGAGCAGGGCCTTGTCTTTGCCTAGGGAGGCCAAAAAGAGAAAGGGGCAGGCGGTGGGTGCCTGCAAGCCGGAAGGAGAAAAGACCCTGAAGCTACGGAATGCTATCCGCCTTCTTTTGGAGCAGCTTCAAGGTCTCCGCGAGGCGCTTCTGCTGCTCTTGGTACTCTGCAAAGTTGCCCTGCCGTAGAAGCTCCTGGGCCTTTTGGAACTGCTTCAGGGCCTTGTTTGCTAACTCGCGAATGGAGGAGGAGGTGCTGATCGTCGGAGGCCGGGCGCGGGCCCGAGGCGACGCGAGACGGGCTTTGCCGAACACGCTCGCAAGGGCTTGGTCCAGGGTTTCCTCCATGGCAATCTGATTTCCGTAGGCGACGATTACTCGCTTTAGCTCCGGCAGCGATTGCTGCTCGGCGGCGAGATACAGGGGTTGGACGTAGAGGAGGGAGGTCTCGATGGGGATCACGAGGAGAGGCCCATGGATGACGTGGGACCCCCGCTGTCCCCACAGGGAGAGTTGCTGAGAGATAAAGGCATCCTGATTGAGTCGGGCCTCGATCTGGCGTGGCCCAAAGACGAGTTTCTGTTTGGGCATGTTATAGACGATAAGCTTGCCGTAGTGGGGGGCGTCGCTCCGGGCAGCCATCCAGGCTGACATGTTATCCTTCCGGGCTGGCGTGAAGGGGATGAGTAAGATAAACTCTTCATTCTTTTCTTGGGGAAGCTTCATGATGATGTAATACGGCTCCATCGGGGTATCCTTCTCTGACCCGCGCCGCGGGATGTCCCAGAGATCCTCTTTGTTGTAGAAGACCTGGGAGTCCTTCATGTGATAGGTGGCGTACACCTCAGCCTGGATGGCGAAGAGCTTTTCGGGATAGCGGATGTGGGCCTTGATGTCTGGCGGCATAGCCTCGAGCGGTTGGAAGAGGGTGGGGAAGATCTTTGCGTGGGTCTGGATCAAGGGGTCTTCGGGGTCGCTGACATAAAAAGTCATGGACCCGTGGTAAGCATCCACCACCACCTTGACCGAGTTTCGGATATAGTTTCCTCCCGACCTGTGGGGTTTAGAATAAGGGTATCTGTCGCTGTGGGTGTAGGCGTCGAGGATCCAGAGGAGTCTTCCGTCCTGTGCGATGACGAGATAGGGATCCGGCTCATACCGGAGGAACGGGGCGACCTTGCTCACCCGTTCGCCGATCCGCCGGTAGAACATCAAGCGGCTCCCTGGGACGACATCCTTGGAAAAGAGGATCCGGACTGTCCCAAAGCGTGCAGCGAAGAGGGCCTTGCGGAAGAAAGAGGTGACAGGAACCCCGCCCTTCCCCTGATACGTGGTGTACACATTCTTCTCCCCGGTGGGATAGTCGAGCTCCTTACTCTTAGTGTTCACGAAGACGTACTCGTTCCCCAGTTCCCCGTAATAAATCTCCGGACGGGTGATCGTCAGACGACCGCCTGAAACCGGGGGGATATCCTTGACATAGAGCACCGGTAGTCCCTCCGGGCTTACCCGATTTACCGGGCTCAGGACTGCTCCATACCCGTGGGTGAAGGTAAAATGTTCGTTGATCCAGATCCGGCTGGGAAGATCGTCGTAGGAAAGCTCTCGGGGTGAAAGCATCACCTGCTCGTAGCGCCCATTGAGGCGGTACCGGTCGACGTCTACGTCGACGAATTTGTAGTACGTGCGAATCTCCTGGATCTGGGCAAAGGTGGCAAGCAGGGGTCGAGGGTCCCACAGACGGATGTTATTTATCGTAAGTTTGTTCTTCCGGAGATCGGCCTCGCTGAGATTCTCCTCGGCCGGAAACTCGACTTCCTCGATCCGATCGAGACCATAAGCGGCCCGGGTGAACCGGATGGTATGGATGATGTACGGGCTCTCCAGGTCCAGTTCGTTGGGGACTACCCGAAAGCGGTGCAGGAGGTTCGGGTAGACCATTTGACCGATGATAGCGGCCCCGACCAGGATGGCTAGGGCGAGAAAAAGAGGGGTGAGCTGCTGCCGCCGAATATGGACCAAGCAGAGGAGGCCACAGACGGCGGCTAGCACGGTGAGGATCCTGAGGGCAGGCAGGGTGGCAAACACGTCAGAATAGCTGGCACCGAAAACCACTCCGCGAGGGGAGAACAGCAGATCGTATGTGCTCAGGTGATACCCCCAGGCTTTGAGGAAGAGCAGGGCGCCGATCAATGTTAGGAGGTGGGTCCGGGCCCACGGGCTGGGCCGGAGGCCTTGGCTGGTGAACTGGATGCCCCGATAGAGGATATAAGCGAGGAGGACTAACAAGGTGCTGACGACGAAAACGATCATGAGCCATTGATAGATAAAATTCAGGAACGGGAGACGGAAGATGTAGAAGCCCAGATCCTTTTGAAACAGAGGGTCTTGAACCTGAAAGGAAGTGGGGTAGAGAAAGCGGAGAACTACCCCCCACTGCCCGGTGGCTTGCAGGCCTGCCAAAAGACTCAGAATGGCCGTGACGGGGAGGAGGAACCGCTTGATGTAAGGCTCCAGAATAAAACGGCTGGGCAGTCCCAGGTGGTCCTCCAGTTCAACGAGGACGTCGCTGGCGGGGGAACGGTGGATCAGGGAGAGGTTTGCATAGAGAATGATGAAGCAGGTCCCTCCAAAGATGAGTGCGAGGAGGCTTTGCGTGAGAAGCATGGTGAGGAAGACGGACGAGAATCCGACTGCATCGAACCAGAGCCACTCCGTATACAGGGGAATCGACTGGCTGGCTCCGAGGAGCAGGGCCACAAAAAGGACGGTGGGAAGAAGGCGGAACCACCTGCGTCCCGGCTTTGGAGCAGTCCGAGGGCGTTTGGCGCGGCGAAGGATGTCCCGTATTCGTCTATTTCCTCGCATCGTCACTACGTTATGCTGAAAGTTTTCCCCAAGTCAACCCTCATCGACACTGTATTCAGATTCTGCGGGAACATGCCACAGGTCCGGTATTCCCCTCCCGCGGTCCACATCGCCCTATGTATGGATTGTGGGCGGGGAATAACCCGATGCAATCGTGGAGCGGTTGTGGGTCTGGACAGAAGTTGACAATGGAAATTGGGGAATGGTACGGTATCCCCCTAAGAGGGGGGGTCGCTCGTAGGGAGTATTGTCGTTGGTGTCTCGCGTGTTAACGGTGGGCTCAGGAGTAGGCCATGAATGAGGTGGAGGTAGGACGGGTAGCTCGATACTTCGGGAAGGTAGGGGTCGCAGTGATTGAAATCCATGCAGGCGACCTGCACGTTGGGGATACTATTCGCATTCGGGGGAAAACCACCGACGTCTCGCAGAGGGTGGAATCTATGGAAATGGAACACCAACCGATTCACACTGCGGTCCTCGGACAGCTGGTTGGAATTAAGGTTCGTGAGCGGGTTCGGGAGCACGATCTGGTCTATAAGGAGATCCCACAAGGCTAGCCATGGTGAGTCAAGAGGCACTCGAGCGCGAAGAAGAGCAGATGCGATTCCTGAAGTGGCTCGCTGATGCGACGGTCTGGCGGATCACGGTCGGTCCGATGACCCGGGCAGAGGGAGAGGAGATCATTGAGACCACCCGGGAGCGGGTGCTGACCCAGTTTCCCGATAAGGGTGACCTGTTCGATCTCATCCTGCGACCCCGCTTTGAGCGGCTCTTGGGGGAGCACCTCGAGGAGGAATTCTGGCGGCGGCTTAGGGGATAGCTGGCGTCTTAGGGGAAACAGGGATACAGGAGAATCGAGCTCGAATGGAGGCTCCTAAACCGTAGCGCGCGGAGGCCGTAATGGAGCGGCGGGAACTAGAGAAGCTAACTGGCACCAAACTCATGGAGCTCTGCCTGGAGAAATACCCGGAAATCCAGGGGGTCTCCGGGATGAAAAAGGAAGAGATCATCGAAGCCTTTATCGCCGAGGAGGTCCGTCTGGGGCTCCGGCCCAAGACCGACGCCCTTCGCCCCACGGGCCAAACGGTCTCGGACCTGAAGGCCCAGATTCGGCTGTTTAAAACTCGGCGAAATCAAACACTAGGGGAGCACGATTATGAGGGACTCAAGGAGGCCCGGGCCTCGATAAAGCGGCTCAAGCGGCGGGTTCGCAAACTCCGAGAGGGCTCGTAACGCTGGAGCTGTTCTTCCACCCGGATGGGCCGGCGGACTCGGTAAGCACCATCATCGGAGATGGAGGGTAAGGAAGATGCCCTTTTATGAATTTCGTTGTCAGAAATGTAACAAGACCTTTGGTTTGACCCTGACGATCAAGGAGCGGGAGAAGGGGAAGATTGTCTGTCCAAAATGCAAGTCGAAGAAAACGGAACCCCTCTTTAGCCCGTTCTTTGCCAAGACCTCCAAGAAGAGCTGAGCCTTTTGATGACACGGCTACACCCGGGTATTCTGCATTTTCCTTGGTGTGGACGCTGTTGCCGACGTCGTAACGGAAGCGGATTCGGACCTCTGAGACGGGGCGGAGTCCGCTTTTGGTATTCCGGAAGGATGAATCGATGATAATGCAGTTCTGTCTTCGATGCGGCGGGCGCCTTGAGGTTCAATGGGTTGAGGCGGAGGAGAGGGAGCGACCGGTGTGTCCGGCTTGTGGATTCATCCTCTATATGAACCCGAAGGTGGTGGCCGGGGCTATTCCCTTCCAGGATGGCCGTGTTCTCCTCTTGCGACGGAGGATTGAGCCTGCACGCGGCAGATGGACCTTTCCCGCTGGGTACGTTGAACTTGGTGAGAGCCTCGAGGAGGCGGCGATCAGAGAGACCCAAGAGGAGGTGGCCCTGGAGATTGGTGAACTTTCCCTGCTCAACGTGTATTCCTACCCAGAGTCGCCGGTGGTGACCGTCGTGTATCTTTCCCCAATCTTCGGCGGAGAGCCCCGAACGGGGACAGAGGCCGAAGAGGTTGCCTTCTTTTCTCCGGAGGCACTCCCCTGGGAGGAATTGGCCTTCCGAAGCACGCGAGAGGCCCTCGAGGATTGGGTCCGCAGACTTGGACGCGCTTGACGCGCCGAGGAGAGGGGGCAGGCAGACGTCAGTTCCTCCGCACAGAACCCGCGGACACCCGGACGCGCTCCGAGGGGCTTCGGGTGCTGACGGGGGTCGGCGAGGATTAGAGTGTTTGCCTCACCAGGAGCCGTTGCAATCCAGATAGGGCCTGTTGCGATTCGCTGGTATGGTCTCCTCATCGCTCCGGCCGTTTTGATCGGGACCCTCCTTGCCCAGAGGGAGGCCCGACGTCGGGGAGAAGACCCAGAGTAACTCGTCAATGTGGGAATGGTCGCCGTGATTGCTGGGCTCCTCGGAGCCCGACTCTATTATGTCCTCTTTAACTGGGAGTATTACGGGTCCAATCTGTGGAAAATCGTGGCTGTCTGGGAGGGTGGACTGGCAATTCATGGGGGGCTGATAGCCGGGGTCTCCGTTGGAGGAATGTTAGCCTGGCAGCGGAACCTTCCCACCTTTCTGACTTTCCAACACGTCTACACGTCGGCCTGCGGTCCTAAATGATTCCCTATCCCAACATCGATCCTGTCTTTCTGCGGCTCGGGCCGCTTCAGTTCCGCTGGTACGGGCTGATGTACTTGCTCGGGCTCGCTGCTGCGTACTTTGTTATCAAGAGCCGTGCCGCCGCGAAGAATATTGCCCTTGCGAGGGAGCAGATCTACGATTTAATCTTCTACGCAGCCGTGGGGGTCTTTCTGGGTGGCCGGCTTGGGTACTGCTTCTTCTACAACTTTTCCTACTATCTCGAGCACCCGCTGAAGATCTTCGCCGTGTGGGAAGGGGGGATGTCGTTCCACGGTGGCCTGCTGGGAACGGTCGTGGTTCTTTGGCTGTTCAGTCGACGCCGCGGAATCCCTCCGGCTACAATTGCGGATCTTGCAGCGACCGGCGCGCCCATTGGGTTGGGCCTAGGACGGATCGGCAACTTCATTAACGGGGAGCTCTATGGGCGGCCCACGGACGTGCCCTGGTGCATGGTCTTTCCCGGCGGGGGGCCGCAGTGCCGGCATCCGTCTCAGCTCTATGAGGCGGGCTTGGAGGGCGTCTTGCTGTTTGTGGTGGTCTGGGTCCTAGGTCGGTACCCGACGCCGCCGGGCACCATATTCTGGACGTTCATTGCCGGCTACGGCCTCTCCCGGTTCGTCGTCGAGTTCTTTCGCCAGCCCGACCTGCACCTGGGGTTCGTACTGGGGCCCTTCTCTATGGGGCAGGTGCTCAGCCTCCCGATGATACTGCTCGGAGCGTTCATGCTCGCGTGGGGATTCCGAAAGAGGAGGACTGAGGCCCTGAAACTTTAAACGTTAAACCTTAAACTGTGAACTTCTTTAGTACAGCATCTCCTCATCCTCCAACCCGAAGTGATGGCCGATCTCATGGACGACGGTGTCGCGAACCGTGATTTATCTGGACATCGTTGCCTCCAGCATAGCGTTGGGACAGACCATCGGGCGGTGGGGAAACTTCTTCAATCAGGAAGCCTTTGGGATTCCCACGGATCTGCCCTGGAAGCTTTATATCAGTCCAGGCCACCGGCCACCGCATCTGGCCGAGTACAAATATTTCCATCCGACCTTTCTGTATGAATCCTTGTGGGACCTGGCTGTCTTTGTGCTGCTTTTCTCTGTGCTGCGGAAGCGGCGGGAGCCATACCCTGTTGCTCTTTTTCTGAGCTACCTGGCTCTGTATTCTTTCGGCCGGTTTTTCATTGAAGGGCTGAGAATCGATAGCTTGATGTTAGGGCCCTTCCGGGCCGCGCAGGTCATGAGTCTTTTCCTGATCCTATGTTCGGTAGGGAGACTGTGGTGGCTGCTCACCCATCCGCGTCGCGGCAGTACCTAGTCTTCCGTCCTTCCCCTCGGTGGTCGATTTCTAGTTGACGGCCGCGGGGTTAGCGGGTACCTTTAAACGTCTTGTTCAGAGGATTGTGGGGGAAGGCGAAGAGCGGGACGCAACATCACGGAATGGCTATTCATCAGAGGGTCCCAGGACGTCCGATAATGACAAGACGGCAAGTCGCAGGAGTGGGTTCCCCCGGGTCTGAAAGAAGACCGAAGTAGCAGAGGGGCCTCTATGCACGATGTGATCGTCGTGGGGGCGGGGCCGGCAGGAAGCCAGGCAGCGGCGAGCCTGGCCCAGCGGGGATATGCCGTCCTCGTTCTTGAGGAACACCCACAGATTGGTGTGCCAACCACCTGTTCAGGCCTCATCGGGGCGGAGGCCTTTGACCGATTTGATCTTCCCCGGGCCTCAGTCATCAGAGGATTTGATTCCGCCACCTTCTTCTCACCCAAGGGCAGCTCCGCGACGGTCGGGGCGGGTCGAGTCATGGCCTATGTCGTCCGCCGCTGCGAGTTTGATCAGACAATGGGTCAGCGTGCCTGCGCCTTCGGTGCCGATTACCGTCTGCGAGTGAGGTGTGTAGGCCTGGAGTATGGAAGCGATCATGTGAAGGTGGCGGTGGTCCAGAGAGGACCGGAGGGGGACGAGACCCCGATGACCTTGAGGGCGCGGGCCGTCGTCTTGGCCACCGGTGCCCGCTACGGTTTGTTTCCAAGCCTAGGAGTTGAAAGACCTTCCACGTTTCTGCAGGCGGCTCAGGCAGAGGTCGGAATGGAGGGTGTGGATCGTGTCGAGGTCTATCTGGGGCGGGAGGTGGCCCCCGGCAGCTTTGCATGGGCTATTCCAGCCGGCCCGTTGGTCCGTGTTGGGGTATGTAACGGTGCCGGAGCCATCCACTTCCTGAGACGGTTCCTTGAGCATCCATCCATCGCCTTTCGGATCCGGCAGCCAGCAGGCCAGATCAAGAGAAAGGCAATTCCTATTTCCAATGTCTCTCGGAGCTTTTTGGACAGGATCCTGTTGGTAGGGGATGCGGCCGGCCAGGTGAAGGTGACGACAGGGGGGGGGATATCGTACGGGATCCTCTGTGGCGATGTGGCAGCGACGACGTTGGACCGGGCTTTCTGTCTTGGCGACCTGAGCGAGAGGAGCCTGGGAGAGTATGAGCGGCGGTGGCGCCAGGAGATCGGCGTCGAGCTCCGCGTGGGGTCGTTCTTCCGCCGGGTGGGCGGGATGCTGTCGGATGAGCAGATTGACCGCCTCATCCGCGCATACCATGATACCGACCTCCCAGAGCTAGTGAAGCGGTGGGCAGATTTTGAGCGGCATCGAAAATTCATCCTCGCTTTATGCCGGTCGAATGTCTTTTTCCAATTGGTCTGGAGCTGCTTTCGGCGGAGATCACACTCGTGACGGTTTCCTCGACAAGGGCCACGGCATGACGAGGAACGCAATGGAACGGCCAACCCCGATCCCTTTGCATGATCTCCTGGGCCAGTTTCCCCGGAGAAAGATCTTGGTTATCGGGGACATTATGGTCGATGAGTATATCTTGGGAACCGTTTCGCGGATTTCTCCCGAGGCCCCGGTTCCTGTGGTGGAGGTCGAGGAGGAGGGTATCCGTCTGGGGGGTGCGGCCAATGTCGTGGCCAACGTCCGAGCCCTCGGCGGACAGGCGGAGCTGGTCGGGGTAGTTGGTGCCGATGCCATGGCGGAGCGGTTAATTCACGAGATCGAGCAGATCGGTGTAAAAGCGGATGGCATTATCATGGATCGTTCCCGGAGGACGACCTTGAAGACTCGGGTTGTCGCCAGGGGCCAGCATGTGGTAAGGTTTGACCGGGAAGGTCCGGAGGCTTTGGATGATGGCATGTGCAGGAGGATCGAGGAGCTCATCCATGATCGGCTGGACCAGGTGGATGCCCTGATCATCTCCGATTACGGCAAGGGAGTGGTGAACGGCCGACTCCTTCAAGAGGTTCTTCCCCTAACCCGCAGCCGCGGGGTACTCACAGTGGTGGACCCGAAGATTAATCACTTTGGACTGTACCGTCAGGTCAGTGTTTTGACTCCCAACCGCCGGGAGGCGGAGGCAGCCTGGGGACATCCTATTCGAAATGAGGCAGAGGTTGTCGAGGCGGGGCGACACCTCGTCGATACTCTCAAAGTACAGGCGGTGCTCATTACGCGCGGTGGAAAGGGCATGTCGCTTTTTGAGGCGGACGGCCGTGTAAGCCACATCGCGGCGGTGGCGAAAGAGGTATTTGATGTCACCGGAGCGGGGGACACGGTGGTGGGAACCATGGCCCTTGCCCTCGGTTCCAAGGCCACGATGGTGGAGGCGGCCCAGATTTCTAACTATGCCGCGGGAGTGGTCGTGGGGAAGCGGGGAACCGCAACGGTGAGTTTGGCAGAGCTGAAGCGATCCTTAGGGCGAAAGGAGGAATAGGATTGTGAAGGCGGTGGGGGTCATCCCAGCCCGCTACGCCTCCTCTCGGTTCCCCGGCAAGCCGCTGGCCACTCTTTGTGGACGACCTGTGGTTCAGCATGTGTATGAACGGGCGCGTCAGAGCAAAACACTGGCGCGGGTGGTGGTTGCGACGGATGACCCTCGGATTCGCGATGCGGTAGCCGCATTCGATGGGGAAGTCCAGCTTACGGGGGCGCATCATCCATCCGGGACAGACCGGGTCGCCGAAGTTGCTGCAGGTCTTTCCTGCGAGATTGTTGTCAACATTCAGGGGGACGAACCCCTCATCGAGCCGACCATGATCGATGAGGCGGTAGCCCCCTTTTTTGTGGAGTCGAACCTGGTTATGGGAACGCTGTGCCGTCAAATTGAAACGGAAGACGAATGGCAGAGCCCCCATGTGGTCAAGGTGGTACGGGACCGTCGGGGATTCGCCCTGTACTTCTCCCGCGCCGCAATACCCTATGTTAGAGATAAGAGTCAAGAGCGGAGAGTCGAGGGGAAGGGCCGTTCGGGCCCTCAGCCCTCAGCCCTCAGCCCTCAGCCACTCTGGTACAAACATATCGGCCTCTATGTGTACCGACGCGATTTTCTGCTCACGTTTGCCCGCCTCGCCCCCACTCCCTTGGAGGAGCGGGAGCAGCTGGAGCAACTTCGGGCATTAGAGTACGGGTATCCAATCCGGGTTGTGGAGACGAAACACGACAGTATTGGCGTGGACACGCCGGAGGACCTTGAGCGGATTGAACGGATGGTAAAGGCGAACGAGTTGTGGGCGGCTGGCAACGCGTAGGAATGGGGGAGCAATGACACCGAAGTTTATCTTTGTAACGGGCGGAGTGCTGTCGTCCCTGGGAAAGGGCCTGGCGTCAGCCTCCATCGGATCTCTCCTGGAAAGCCGAGGTCTCAAGGTGACCCTCCTCAAGTTCGATCCGTACATTAATGTAGACCCTGGGACCATGAGTCCCTTCCAGCACGGAGAGGTATTTGTTACCGACGACGGCTCGGAAACCGATTTGGACCTCGGTCATTACGAGCGGTTTACCAATGCCCAGATGACCAAGGACAACAATGTCACCACGGGACAGGTGTATTACAACGTGATCATGAAGGAGCGGCGGGGCGATTACCTCGGAGGAACCGTCCAGGTCATTCCCCACATCACTGACGAAATTAAGCGAGCCATCGTCCGTGTGAGCAAAGGTGTGGATGTGGTGATCGTGGAAGTAGGAGGCACGGTGGGGGATATCGAGGGTCTTCCCTTCCTCGAAGCGGTCCGGCAATTCAAGGCCGACGTCGGTCGGGAGAACGTAGCGTACATCCACCTCACCCTGGTGCCTTACATTGGTACCGCGGGGGAACTGAAGTCCAAGCCGACCCAACACAGCGTCAAGGAGCTCCTCGAGATTGGAATCCAACCAGATGTCCTCCTGTGCCGGACTGACCGGATCCTTCCCAAAGAGCTCAAAGCGAAGATCGCGCTCTTCTGTAATGTTTCCGAGCGGGCGGTTATTACCGCCAAGGATGTCTCCTCTGTCTATGAGGTCCCACTGGTATTGTCTAGCGAGGGGTTGGACAACATTCTGGTGGAAATCCTGAACCTTGAGGCCCAGGAGCAGAACGTGGGGCCTTGGGAGCGGATTGTTCAGAAGGTTCACCACCCCTCCACCTCGACCTCCATTGCCGTCGTGGGGAAATATCTGGAGCTGAAGGACGCGTACAAGAGTCTCATCGAAGCGATTTCCCACGGAGGGATCGCCAATGATTGCCGGGTCGAGATCAAGACAGTGGAGGCGGAGCGAATCGAGCAGGAAGGCCCCAAGGGATCTCTCCATGGCGTCGCGGGAGTACTGGTACCAGGGGGCTTCGGTGTCCGCGGGATCGAGGGCAAGGTTGCGGCCATCACATATGCCCGGGAGGAGGGGATTCCGTTCTTTGGCATTTGTCTTGGGATGCAGTGTGCAGTGATTGAGTTCGCTCGCCAGGTCTGCGATTTAAAAGGGGCCCATAGTCACGAGTTCGATCCCGAGACCCCACATCCGGTCATCAATCTGTTGCCCGAGCAGCGGGGGATAACAAACCTGGGGGGGAGCATGCGGCTTGGAGCCTATCCCTGCCGGCTGCGGCATGGGTCCAAGGCCTATCGAGCCTATGGAAAGGATGAGGTGTCAGACCGGCACCGACATCGATACGAGGTGAACAACGAGTACCGGAACCTCTTGGAAACCCATGGTCTGGTGATCAGCGGGGTTTCTCCCGATGGGAAGCTGGTGGAGATGATCGAACTGGCCGATCATCCCTGGTTCGTGGGCTGTCAGTTTCATCCCGAATTCAAGTCCCGCCCCAGAGATCCGCACCCTCTCTTCCGGGCCTTTATCCGGGCCACCCTGGACCATCAAAAGAGGTTATGAGAGGATAACTAGGGATCTTTGTGCACCGCTCTTCCGGGGAGGCCTTGGAGGGAAGGGTGCAACCCCCCGTAAACTTAAAGGTGAAGGTGCGGAGACGCGTGGAGAAGTGGATGGTCCTGAAGGAAAGAGGCTAGGGATGCCGCCGCGAGAGGTTTTGGTGGGTTCCGTCCCCATCGGGGGGACGACCCCGCTGGCCCTTATTGCTGGACCCTGCGTGATCGAAGGGGAGGAACACCTCCTCGGGGTCGCAGAGGAGCTCCAGGAGATCTGTGGGAGACTCAGGATTCCTCTCGTTCTCAAATCCTCCTACGATAAGGCGAACCGGACCGCGCTCGAGTCCTTCCGGGGGCCGGGGATGGAGCGGGGGCTGGAAGTCCTCGGTCGGGTGAAGGAAAAGACCGGGCTGCCGGTGCTCACCGATGTGCATGAGGTCGCCCAGGTTGCCTCAGCGGCGGAAGTCGTGGACGCGCTGCAGGTCCCGGCTTTCCTCTGCCGACAGACCGATCTTCTGCTTGCTGTAGGGCAGAGCGGCCGGGCCGTGAACGTAAAGAAGGGACAATTTCTTTCACCGGGGGAGGTTCCGTGGGTGGTGGAAAAGGTGGTCTCCACCGGAAATCACCGGTTGTTGATCACCGAACGCGGGACGAGTTTCGGGTATAACAACCTCGTGGTGGATATGCGCACCCTGCCGATCATACGGGCCCTGGGCTATCCGGTGGTCTTTGATGCAACGCACAGCCTCCAGCTTCCGGGTGGAGCCGGCGCAGCCTCGGGAGGGCTGCGGGAGTATATCCCCCATCTTGCCCGCGCAGCGGTGGCAGCTGGATGTGATGCGATCTTCATGGAGGTCCACCCGGATCCGGGTCGGGCGCCTTCCGATGGGACCACGATGTGGCCTCTGGGGGAGCTCGAGAGGCTCCTGCGGCAGCTTGTTCGCGTTGCTACTGCTATCCGAGAGGGGGACTCTCGGCCGACACCCTGATCTGGGAGGATCGACCGGGCCTGCAGGAAAAGGGGAGCCGTAGCGCGGGCCGACCGACCGGGTACGAATCTTGCATTTTCCCCCTTGAAACCCAGGAACACAGCAAAAGCACTAGTGGAGAATGGTCGCGTCTGACCGCTCGGCGAAATGGGCGATAGGGGACCCGATCTCCGATCAGTCAAGTCATGGTATTTGCTAGACTCATGCACTCTGGTGTGCCCGCCGAAGCTGAACTTCAATAATCCAACAGGGGGTCTGCGCAAGAAGAGACGGTACTGATAAATATTGCTTGACAAGAGTTTGCGTTGGATGTTCGTATGTTGAACGACTGATTGCTGATACTGGAAAGATTTGAGAAATCAAAGGTTTGTTCTATGGATGCTCAGAAAAAACGCGAGCTTGGGATCCTGAGGGAAATAGCCGAGGGCGAGGGGATTACTCAGCGCGGCTTGGCCAAGAAGTTGGGGATTGCCTTGGGTCTGACCAATCTCTATATCAAGCGGTTGGCCAAGAAAGGCTATATTAGAATCATCAACATCAAACGCTCCCGCATCAAATACCTATTGACTCCACGAGGGATCGCCGAGAAAGCCCACCTGGCCTATCAGTACATGGAGTATTCGCTGGGATACTATGTGAATCTCCGCGAGACGTATCGGCAGCGACTATTGCCGCTTCGTCGGTCTAATGGGCGCCGGGTTATCGTGGTCGGGACGGGCGAGGTTGCAGAGATTGCTGCCCTCGTCCTCTGGGAACTTGATTTAACCCTTGAGCAAGTCGTGGATGACGAGAAGCCTGGGGCCACGTTTCTGGGGCATAAGGTTTCCACGCTCGCTAAGATCCCCGAGATGAGCTTTGACTGGATCGTCTTGGCTGTGTTGGATGGGAGCGAAGGCCTCCGCGTGCGGTTGCACGGGTTTCAGATCCCCGACGAGAGGATTGTTGCTTTACATGATAAGGCAGCTCGAAGCGAGGGGTCGGCGACTGACGGCGTAGCATGAGTCCTAGGGCTATGGCTTTAGTGAGCGTGTGTGCCGATTAGAGCGCAATAGGACCCTCGACTGGTTGGCAGCTAAATCGGGTTAAGGCCTTTATTCCTCAGAGGAC
>VRUN01000090.1 GCA_019456075.1 Candidatus Methylomirabilota bacterium | reverse complement strand
GGGTGTATACGGCGGACCCGCTCAAGGACGCCACGGCCCAGAAGTTTGAAGAGCTGAGCTATATCGAGGTCCTCAGCCAGGAGCTCAAGGTGATGGATTCGACCGCCATCTCCCTGTGTATGGACAACCGCTTTCCCATCGTCGTCTTCAACCTTCATGAGCAGGGACGCTTGAAGGGGTTGGTGCTCGGAGAGCGGGTGGGAACCATCGTCAAGGGGCGGTGAATCGTGGCCAAGGATGTTTTAAACCGGGCGGAGACGTCGATGAAGAAAGGGGTGGAATCGGCCGTGTGGGAGTTTGCCAGCGTCCGGACCGGTCGAGCCTCCACGGCCCTGCTCCAGGGGATCACTGTGGAGTGTTATGGGAGCTCTTCCCCTTTGCAGCAAGTGGCGACGGTAGCCATCCCAGAAACCCGTCTCATTACGATTCAACCATGGGATCAGAGCCTGGTCCCGGCTATTGAGAAGGCGATCCTGAAATCGGACCTGGGGATCACCCCGTCGAACGATGGGCGGGCCATCCGGATTGGCATTCCGCCGCTCACTGAGGAACGGCGGAAGGAATTGGTTCGAATCGTGCGCCGAATGTCGGAGGAGGGGCGGATCACCATCAGGAATGTCCGTCGCGACGCCAACGAAAAGCTCAAGGCCCTCGAGAAACAGAAGCAGATTTCCGAGGATGATCTGAAAAAAAGTACCGAGTCGGTCCAGGAACTCACCGACAAGTACATCAAGGAGATCGACAGAGCCCTGGCCAACAAGGAGAAGGAAATCCTTGAATTCTGACAGGCCTCCTCTAGCAGCCAGGCGTGGCTCTTGACGGCGTCCGACCATCCTTCCGGTTGCTCCCCTTTTCCCTTTCCCTTCGACAGCGCTCACGATGCTTCTCGAGACCCCCGGGTGGCGAAAACCTCTCGCAAGGAGATCTGGCTGTGCACGGCAGGAGGCTCCTGAGCGCTTTGCTCCTCGTTCCCCTCTTTCTCCTCGTGGTCGTCTATGGGGGAGAAGCGGGCTTTGCCCTGCTGGTGATGGGGGTGGCAGCCATCAGCCTGGTGGAGTTCACTCGACTGCTGGACCACCTCCCCGGCGTCTTGAAGGTGTTAGCCGTGACGGGTGCGGTTGTCCTTCTGGGGGCGACCTCCGTGGGTGGCGTGGAATGGTTCGCCATGGGCGTCGTACTGTTTCTGCTGCTTCAGCTTTCCTGGATCGTTGGGAGCGGGGGCGATATAGGGGCCAACCTTCGATGGACCGCCCTCTGCCTGCTGGGGGTCCTGTATGTCGCGGGTCCGTTAAGCTTCGGTGTAGCCCTCAGGGGGATGCCGGGGGGCGAATACTACATACTCCTCGCCTGTGGCATTGTCTGGGCCGGGGATACCGGCGCGTTCTACATTGGATCGAGCCTGGGGCGCCATCCGTTGGCGCCGCGGATAAGCCCCCAGAAGTCTGTGGAAGGGGGTGTGGGTGGTTTGGTCGCGAGCATAGGTGTGGCCTGGGTCCTAGCCAAAGCCTTGGGCATCCCCTTGACCTTCGTGTCGAGCCTTCTGTTGGGGGCCGTGATTGGGGGAGCCGGGCAGGTCGGAGATCTCATAGAGTCCGTGATCAAGCGAGCCTTCCAGGTGAAGGATACGGGTGGCCTCATCCCCGGCCACGGGGGGATGCTGGACAGGATAGACAGCCTCCTCTTTGCGATTCCCGTCTTTTATCTCTGGGTTCGAGCGGGATGGATCTAGGGACGGTGTCGCGTGGCAGACTCCCAAGGAAAGAGGCAGTGTGCGTTGGGTATGGGCCGATGTGGCATGCCGGGATCGGCGAGATGCGCATGACACCGCCGACAGGAAAGGTGGCAGTGCACCTCCTGTCGGGTCCGATGCTCCGGCGGCGGGGCCTAGCGGTTCTGAGCGGCGTTCTTCTTGCTCTGAGTTTTCCGCGGTTTCACCTAGCCCCTCTCGCCTTTGGGGCCCTCGTCCCGCTTCTGGTGGGACTCCACGGAGTGTCCACCCTCCAGGGTACTTCTCTGGGGATCATTGCCGGCATGGTCTTTTACCTCATGAGTATTCCGTGGGTCGTTCATACCATGGTCACGTACGGAGGGCTCCCCCTTCCCCTCGGCGTTCTTCTCCTCATTGCGCTTTCCCTGTACCTCGCCCTGTACGTCGGCGTTTTTGCTTACGGGGTCACCCGACTCTCCACTCGAGGAGGTCTCGCGTATCTTCTCGGGACCGCCGCCCTCTGGGTGATCCTGGAATATCTCCGGACCTTCCTGTTGACCGGCTTTCCCTGGAATCTTTTGGGCTATACGCAATACCGGTCCCTCTCGGTCATCCAGATAGCGTCCATTACCGGCGTCTACGGAGTCTCTTTCCTGTTGGTCCTTACCAATGCCGCGGTGGCGCTTGCCTGCCTCCAGTTTCGACGTGGGGGGGGGCGAGTCTTGCTGCCCGTTTTGGGTGCGGGCCTTCTGCTCATAGGAGCAGTCTTGTTTGGCATGAGACAGAGGGTCTCAGCCGAGACCCGCGGAAGGGAGATTCGGGTGTCAGTCATCCAAGGAAATATTGGGCAGGGCGCCAAGTGGGACCCGAGATTCCGGGACCGGACAATCGAAATTTATCGTCGTCTCACCCGGAAGGCAGAAAGGGGATCAGACCTCATCGTGTGGCCCGAGTCGGCCGTCCCCTTTTTTCTTCGAGAGGGAGGGCCGTTGAGCCAGCAGGTGGTCGACCTCGCCAAGAATGCGCAATCGTACCTCTTGGTGGGGAGCCCGGATCGGGTGGGCGAGATCCCCACCCGTCTTTACAACAGCGCATTCTTGATCTCTCCAGGGGGGAAAATCGTTCAAAAATATGATAAAATTCACCTCGTTCCCTTTGGAGAGTATGTCCCCTTGCAATCGGTCCTCTTCTTCGTGGAGAAGATGGCCACCGGGATCGGGGATTTCAGCTCGGGAGAGGACTTTACGGTCTTTGACACTCCCCAGGGGCGTTTTGGGGTTCTGATCTGCTTTGAGGTCATCTTTCCTGACCAGGTCCGTCGGTATGTTCGGGAAGGGGCCGACTTCCTGGTGAATATTACGAATGACGCCTGGTTTGGAGACTCTGGGGCCCCGTATCAGCACCTCAGTATGGCGGCCCTACGGGCGGTGGAGAACGGTGTCTATCTTGTGCGGGCCGCCAACACCGGGATTTCTGCCCTGGTCACACCAACAGGCCAGATCCGGAAGCAATCAGACCTCTTTGTCGAGACTGTACTCTCGGGAACCGTGGTTCCCAGGTCGAGCGGGACGTTCTACACGAGATACGGGGATGTGTTCGCCTGGGGGTGTGGGTTGATGAGCGTCATTGTCGTGGCCCCATGGGGAGGGAGGGGGCGCAAGGAAAGGAGGAAGCGATGACAGGAGAAATCGGGAAGAGACTAGAGGCCCTGGAGGC
>VRUN01000089.1 GCA_019456075.1 Candidatus Methylomirabilota bacterium | reverse complement strand
CCGCCATCGGACAGGTCGTGGCCGGAGTGGCTCATGAGATCCGAAACCCCCTCTTTGGCATTACCTCTGTGGCCCAGATCTTGAAGCGAGAGGTGGACCTCACACCAGCCCATCGGGAGCTCGTGGAGGCGATGCTTTCAGAGAGCCGGCGCCTCAATGCCTTGATAGGTGACCTGCTGGTCTTTGGACGACCGTCCCCCCTGGAACGGAGACCGACCGATCTCCACCAGCTCTTGGATGGATGCTTTCACCTGTACGCAGGAGAAATCCGCGAGCGCTCCATCGAGTTCCGAAAGGTCTATCATCCCCATCTGCCGCTTCTCTTGGTGGATCAAGATAAACTGATCCAGGTGATTCTGAATCTCTTGAAGAACGCCCTGGAAGCAACCCCCCCGGGCGGGATGGTGACCGTGAGAACCGAGGCCCACAGAACGGGGCGAAGGAATGAGGTGGACCAGGCCGACGTATCCATCAGCGATACCGGGTGCGGGATTCTCCCCAAGGACCGAGATCGCATCTTTGACCTCTTTTTCACCACCAAGCCCCAGGGAGCAGGCCTCGGCCTCCCGATATGCCGACGGATTATCGAAGACCACGGAGGAAGGATCACAGTGGAGAGTCGCCCGGAACAAGGGACCACCTTTACGATACAGCTCCCCCTCAACTCCGCGGACGGTTCAACACCGACGCCAGAGACGTAACCCATGTCACGGCCAGGGAATTGCATGTGCCATTTTACGGGAGAGGCGGACTTCGGCGAGCGGTTCGGCCGAGCTCACCATCGAGGCCTCAGTCGAGTCGCTCAGTCGAGCCGTCCTCAGTTCATGGGAAGAAAGCGATGCAGCCCACATTATTGATCATCGATGATGAGCCCCTGATCCAGAAGACCCTGCGGCACCATTTCGAGCGCAAGGGGTATCGGGTGTTGGGGGCCTCCACCGCCTCCGAGGGGATCAGCCTGGTTCGTGATGAGACTCCAGACGTGGTCCTCTTGGATCTCCGGTTGCCAGACCTCGATGGCCTGGACGCCCTTGACCGGATCAAGGATAGTCAGCCTGACGGCGCCGTCATTGTGCTCACCGCCCACGGAACTTACGAAAATGCGGTGGAGGCGGTAAAGCGCGGGGCGGAGGATTTTTTGATCAAGGAGCCTGGCGAGGGAAACCTGGCGGCCATGGAACTCCGGGTCTCACAGGCGGTGGAGCGGCTGCGGAAGGACCGGATCCACTCGTATTACAAGCAGCATTTTCGGCGACGGGCCTCGGATCGGGAACTGGCTCTTCCCGGAGAGCATCCCTCCATTCGGGCTCTCGACGGACTCATAGACCTCATAGCTCAGAACCCTTCTACCACTGTCCTCCTCTTGGGAGAAAGCGGGACCGGAAAGGAGCTCGTCGCCAAGGCAATCCATCACAAGTCAGGCCGACGAGACAGGGCCTTCGTGGAGATCAATTGTGCGGGCCTTTCGGAAAACCTCTTGGACTCAGAACTCTTCGGCCACGAGCGGGGCGCGTTCACCGATGCCAAATCGATGAAGCGGGGACTCCTGGAAGTGGCCGACGGCGGATCGGTCCTTTTGGATGAGATCGGTGATATGCCTCAAGCAGTCCAGCCGAAGCTCCTCCGGGTCTTGGAGACCCGGACTTTCAGGCGGGTCGGGGGGTTGAGAGACATCACGGTCGATGTGCGTACCATCACAGCCACCAACAGGGACCTGAAGAAATTGGTAGAAGCCGGCACCTTCCGCGAGGACCTCTATTACCGGTTGAAGGTGATGCCCGTGGAGATCCCTCCCCTGCGAGAGCGGGGTCGCGACGTGCTCTTTCTGGCGCAACTCTTTGTCCAAGACTTCAACGCACTTTTAAAGAAGCGCCTTCGAGGTTTCTCTGAACAGGCCCAAGACATCCTGATGGCCTATTCCTGGCCAGGCAATGTCCGCGAACTCAAGAACGTGACGGAGCGCGCGATGATCCTCTGTCCCGGTGACGAGATACTTCCCGAGCATCTCCCGGCGGATCTTCAGGGACTCGCCGGCACGCCTGTCCGCGTCAGCCCGGAAGAGACCGCGACCCCAAAGCCTCGCCGCAGAGGCTCGGACCGGTTTATTTCACTCGCCGACCTCGAGAAGAATTACATCCGCGAGGCCCTGGAGGCGACGGACAGAAATCGGACCCAAACCGCAAAGCTTTTGGGGATCTCTCGCTCTACCCTTCTGGATAAGATCAAACGGTACCATCTGAAAGATTGACCCAGGGGAGCGACACCCTGCGCCGTCCGGGCTGTTGCTTTTTCGGACAGGCCATACCCGCCTCAGTCTTCTTCACTCGTAACCCCTCATCATATAAGCCTCGGAGTTGCGACAGCCTCCTTGCCGTCTTGGTATGCGGATTGCACTATGCCGTGGACAGGTTTCACTGTTTGACGGGAGATGGCCCCATGAGTATACCCCTTCACGTTCTCATTATGGAGCATGATCTCACCATCCGCCTGGCCTTGTCTCACGCTTTGAAAAGCCGGGGGGCGGACGTGTATTCCTGCACCAGTCTCAAGTGTGCCCTTGAAGCCATACAGGACCGCCCCTTTGATGTGATCCTCGCTGATCTCCAGATGAGCGGGCAAGAGAGCGTGGACGGCTTGAACCTCCTCAAGGTCGTTCGCAAGATTCACCCCAAGACGCATGTCATCATCATGACCGCATACAGCAGCGACGAGGCGGAGGCGGCGGTGGATCACTACGGGGGAACACACTGGGCAAAATCGTGGGACCTCGAAGAGCTCCTCGTATCGGTGATGGCCATCTCGCCAGAACCTCAGCCGATATAGTCGGGACGCCCGTTTACAGGTTTTACCGCACGTTCCATCCATTGTCCGTGCAATTCATCGTTCGTCAAATCTGAGTCGCAAAAAAAATTTTTTTATCCGCAAAAAAAAGCTTGACTCGAAGATGAAGCTCGGTTAAAAGGAAGAGCATTTACGTTCGATCAGCCCTCATGCTCAACGAATTTTGCAACCACTCACCTGCAACAAAGGTCGAGCTTTTTTTGGGGATAAGTCGCAAACGCCTCACCTCTTGCTGACTTACGATGTCATTCGCGTTGTGGATAACATGTGGATAGCTTCCCTCCTCGTGGAGGAAGGCGGCCCGACGTCACCGGTTTCTCGTTCTACGCAAAATTCAAACACGATCGCAGGAGGCTGAGAGCATGCCAGGACAATCCCGCTTGTCCCATGACGTATGGCAGGCGGCCATTTCCAACATCCAGCGCCAGCTCGTTGCGCATAGCTTTACAACCTGGTTTCGTCCCCTTACCATCGGAAGTATCACCGGCAATCATCTCCAGGTCCTCCTCCCGAATCGCTTCTTCAAAGAATGGTTTGAGGAACATTACCTTGAACTACTTCGGTCCGCCCTGGAGGATCTCTTGTTCACCCGTAT
>VRUN01000022.1 GCA_019456075.1 Candidatus Methylomirabilota bacterium | reverse complement strand
CTGCGAGCGATTTCCCGCCTGGTCCCTGTCGAAGCGGGGACGAAAATGACCTGCATGGGACGGGACTTGCTCAAATACCCTGCCGACAAGGTGGTCAGCGAGCTCGGCATTTCCCATGTCCCCGAAGGAAGACGTCTGTTCGACAACCTGACGGTCATGGAGAACCTCAGGCTAGCCACCTTTGCACGAAGGGACGGCAAAGCGATCGAGCAAGACCTGGACCGGGTATTCTCGATCTTCCCGCGGGTGAAAGAGCGGCAAAATCAGAAGGCCGGAACACTGAGCGGCGGCGAGCAGCAGATGCTGGCCGTCGGGCGGGCCTTTATGAGCGGCAGGAAAATCATGCTCCTGGATGAGCCCTCCATGGGGTTGGCCCCCGTGTTGATGATGAGCGTGTTCGCCTCACTCAAGGAAATCAATCAGGAAGGAACCACCATTCTTATCGTCGAACAGAATGCTCGATTGGCGCTTCAATTTGCCGGTCGAGGGTATGTACTGGAGAACGGCAGGGTCGTCCTTGAGGGCCGGTCTGAAGAACTTCTCACCAACCCCCAAGTCAAGAAAGCCTATCTCGGGGGCTAATTCATCTTTCGCATTCAAGGCTCCCTCCCCTACCCATGGGTCGGGGGTAAAGCATTACAGCCATCAGGAAACGCACCGGAAATAAGCGGACATGGAAACAGATAGAATCCCTCGTCTCACTCCAGAGGCCGTGAAGGAAGTCCTCGACCGTGGAGACCCCCTGGTCCTGGTGGACGTGCGAAAGCCTGCGGTCTACGGCCGCGGTCACATCCCCGGAGCGATATGCCTCCCCGTGACCGACATGGAAGCCCGAATCGAGGACCTTCCAACCGGGAAGCTACTCGTCTTCTACTGAACGTGACCCGACGAGAAGTCGGCTGCCCGGGTGGCGGCCATGGCGCAGGAAAGGGGCTTGCGTGAGGTTACCGCACTCAAGGGAGGTCTTATCGCCTGGCAGCAGGCGGGGTATCCGATAGAGCCTGCGTGACCCTCCCGCTCATTGTTCCCCGCTCGGCTCTCGACCTTCCTCCGACTCCAAAGTCTCAAGCAACGCCATGAGCAGGACTAAGAGGTGCGACTGCCCTCGTCTCTCAGAGGGCCCCTGCTTTTGAAAGGGGGGTCCATAGGCCTGAAGGATATACAGGGCGACCGGCGATCTCGGCAGGTGATCCTGCCATCGCTCTAAAGGCGCGGACTCCATCCGTTCCATGGCGTCCAGCCATTCGGTATTGATGGTGTACCGCTCTTCGATCTGTTCGGGAGACAGGGAGGGAAGAGGCACACGTCGGGCTGCTTCCGCTGCTCGAAAAAGGAGGTACACGAGCCCTAGGGCGGTCCCCCGTGTCCCCTCATCGAACTCGCGCAGAAACTCCAGCGTAAAATGGAGAACCGCCGGCTGCTCCCGGGCGGAACGTTGGGCCTCGGTAACGGCCGTCGCGCTGTCGTACTCTCGGATCCGCCGCCAGGTGACATCAATGAGTGAGGGATCGATGTCTGACATAGGTGAGCCGTCAACCAGAGGTGATCCTGTTCCACGTCAGGCAATCGCCGCAGACGACGTGTTGGAGACGAGGATTGTGGCGGGCTTGGACAAGACCAAATTGGCCCTCCTCTTGGTGAACCGGGGCCCCCGATGCCATCGCCCCTCCCCGACCGCAGAAATGGCACTGCAGACCTGGATCGGGGGGAACATGGGCCACCAGGACCCAGGGACTTCGACGCGGTGGTGCGTCTGGGGCCTTGACAGACCGCCTAAAGCCTGCGACGAGGCGATCCCAAATTTTCCCCATCTCAGTCAGAACTCCTTTTGGCCGACCCACCCATCCATCCGGGCCGGACCCATCCCCTAAACCTCTAGGTCAGTCCACCGCAAAAGATCCCGGAGGAGAAACCGTCCCTCTTGGTGCCAGGTCAGGGGAGGGACTTGCATCCTCCCGATGGGGCAAATCCGGTTGACCCCTGCCCGGCCCAACTCACCGGCCAGCCTCCCGATCCGTTCCGGCGTGACTGCCACCCCTGCGGCCTGAAGATAGGGGCGCCACGCACGGAGCGGTCCCCCCATCTCGGACAAATCTGCCACCGGCTTGACCAAAACCGTCCGGTGTAGGCAAGAAAGGGTAAAGGTCGGGTCGGCGTCATAGATGACGGCCCAGTCGAGTGCCTGCGGATGCATGAAGAGGGCAATATCTCTCCCCGCCATCCCCTGGGCTTCATACCCGCCCCGGAATTTCCGGACGGCCACCGCTTCATCTCGGGTGAGGGAACCGGGAGGAAGGCGCTCGGCCCATGTCGCCATGGCCGAAGCCAGAAGCTCGGCGAACTCTTTCGGGCTGACCACGCCGCCTTCTTCCACGTACAAGCAATGAGGAGAGAGGCACCCCTGCTGGTCGAAGAGGGAGGCATCGTAGGCCGCCCGTTCTGCCACGTCCTCCGCCCTCCCCAGGACGTCCCGACCGACCACACCGAAACTCACGCGATGACCATGACCGAGAAATCGAGATCGGACTCGTCCCTGCAGCTCGTGGACCGTCTGCTCGCTGCCGTAAGCCACAACCACCTCAGCGTGGTCAAACGCCACCGATTCCAGATCTGCTCGTCCCCCTCTCCACCACAGGACAGCCAGGCACTCACCGATCTCTGGGTCCTGCCTGGCCACCGAGGCAGCCCACAAGGATAGAAAGAGCGGATCCGCCGACGCGGTCTTTACCAGAGACGCCGATCCGAGGAGGGTGGCTGCGATGAGACCCGGAAGCCCGACCCCCGGAATGTTTCCCGCCAGCACATGGGTAGTCAGGACGGGGGCGTAGGCACGGCTGAGATGCGACCCCAGATGGATAAACCCCTCTAGGTCCTCCTCGGCTCCGGCTTCCTGGAGAAGCTGGTCAAAGGCGTCCGCCCCGTATCCCTGGCACAGCAGATCTAGACCGTGGACCACCATGGCCGGTGAAAACCGGGTAACCACCGGGAGTGCCATTTCTGCCGCCCGACGCAAAGGATCGGTACGATCTTTCCACCGGCTGAAGACCTCGGACAGGATTCCAGCGATCTCACGCCCCTTCCGTTTCCGGAGGCGCTCCCGGGCCGTCTCCAGGTGCCCGATCACCTCGCCGAGGAGTGCCGGGGTCAGCCGGGGAACCTCCAGGGTGACCTCGCCAAACGAGAGAGTCTCGGTGACGAATCCCGAGACCTGAGAGGGAAGATGGTAGGCCGCCATCCTCATCGTCTTTCCTGTAGCTCCTCGACGGTCAAAGAACAGCCCCGCGCCTCAGCTCCAGGCGCTCGTCCCACGACCTCAAACCCCTCCCCGACCCTGTATCCCAGGTCCTCGGTTTCGATCGCCATCACCGACCCGCAATTGGCCAGATCATAGTGGGCGAGGAGCCCCACTTCTCCCTCCGAGAGGTCCTCAAGCGTTACCGGGTCGAGGACACGCGTTCGAACCCAGAGAGGGACCTCCTTGAACCGGGCCCGCGTGCGCCCATGCACCCAATTGCTCAACGCGTTGTCGTAGAATTGGGACCCCATCTCGGTCATCCCATATTCGTTGATGCACAACGTCTCGGGAATCCCAAGAACCTCTCCATAGAGACGCAAGAGCTCATCCCGTGAGAGTTCGCGGGACCGCCCCTTGAAGCCTCCGGTATCCATGAGGCGACTCCCTTCAGGAAGCCTGAAGCCCCATCCTTCGTGGAGACACACATCGAGGAGTTGGACGAAGGCGAAAGAGGTGCCGAGCAAGCAGACCGGCTCTCGCCGCGCTTCGACCTCTCTCAAGGTTCGGACCAGACCGGAGAGGTCAATACCCGTTTCCCCGACAAAATACGCGCTCCCCTCCCCCCCATAGGCCTTTCGCACAACCTCCAGCATATGGGACAACGAGGAGGTGGGGAGAAGGTGCGGAGGAGGGGCAAGGATAAGCATCCGAAGCCGCGCCCCATCCGGAAGGAGGTACGCGGCGAAACCTGCGAGGAGGGAGCTGTGGTAGACGTCGAGCCAGGGAAATCCATGCTGTCCCCGCCGCTCTGCTCCCTGGCTCGTCCCACTTGTGACGAAGACGTGCTCGGGGCGGGCGCAGCTCAGGTCGACAAGTTTAAAAGCAGCCGTAGGGACCGGGGGGATCTCCTTCCAGGAGGTGATCGTATCCAACGTCATCCCCCGCCCGTCACAGAAGCGTCGGTAGGCCGGATTTTGCCGATACTGAAAGGCGAAGACCTCAAGCGCAAGCGGTTCAAACTCCTCCTGACCCGGCTCTCGGATAAAATTGAGGACGCGCTCTACCACGGGCTCTCTCACCGCCTCGTACCCTCCCGGGATAGCAGCCAGCCACCACATTCGATGACCGACGTCCGATGACCGACGACCGCAAGAGACTAAGAGATTTATTTGACTTCGGTCATCGGTAGTCGGTGCACGGTCATCGGATTACGGTCATCTCTTTCGTGCAACCTTGAGGCTCTCCGCCAGAATCTCTCCTGCGCGATCGCAAAGCTCCCGGGACACGACCAGCGGGGGTGCCACCCGAATGACCCCCTCAGCATTCAAAAAGTCTCCAAGGAGCAGGTCCCGCTCAAGGGCGAGGCGAAGAACCGCTCGCGTGAGGGAAGGCTCTTCGAGGACCACCCCGAGAAGGAGGCCCAGCCCCCGTACCTCCTTTACCCCTGCAAGCGCCGACATCGCGTTTCGAAGATAGCTCCCCATGGTCTCGGCATTCTTCAAAAGCCCCTGCTGCTCGATAAAGCGAAGCGCGGCCAACCCGGCGGCACACGACACGGGGTGGCCGCCAAAGGTGGTCACATGGGCAAAGGGGGGATCGGAAGCAAGGGTGTGCATCAGCTCCGGTCGGGCGATGAAGGCTCCCAGAGGCATCCCGCCCCCTACCGCCTTCGCGACAACGAGGCAGTCAGGGATCACGCTCCAGTGCTCGGACGCAAACCACCGCCCGGTGCGGCCAATTCCTGTCTGGACCTCATCGAGGACCAAGAGCGCTCCCGCCTCGCGGCACCGGGCACTGAGCGTGGGCAGAAAGTCTGGGCCCGGGACCCGGATCCCGGCCTCCCCCTGAATCGGCTCGACCACCACTGCCGCCACCCGTTCGTCGATCGCACGCAAGGACTCGAGGCCATCGAAGGGGAGCAGGTGCACTTCGGGAAGGAGCGGCTCAAAGGGTTTCTGATATCGTGGCTCGCCCGAGATCGACAGCGCCCCAAGGGTGTCTCCGTGGTACCCCCCGGCAAAGGCCACAACCCGCGGTCGGCCCGTCGCCTTGCGGCAGAGCTTTAGTGCCCCCTCGATCGCCTCTGCCCCGCTGTTACAGAAAAAGGTCATGGAGAGATCGCCTGGAGCAATCTCGGCGAGGCGCTTGGCCAAAGCAACCTGCGCCTCTTGCACCATCTCGCCATAGACCATCACGTGGAGGTGTCGCTCTACCTGGGCGGCGATCGCCCGCAGGACCTCCGGACACCCGTGCCCTACACTGCTCACCGCAATGCCAGAGACAAAATCCAGAATGCTCCGCCGATCGGGACCATAGAGAAAGCAACCCTCCGCCCGCTCGATCGTCAGCCCAAGCGGCTCGGCCGATGTGGGACAGAGATAGCGACGAAAGTCAGTGTGAAGATCCATTAGTTGGCTGTCAGCCGTCGGCTGTCAGCGTGAAAGTCCTTCGCGGACTGCTGCCTGCTGATCACTGACTGCTAATTTCTCCTTGCTTACCGCTGACCGCTGATAGCTGATTGCTGAGGTCGAGGGCGAGGCGAATCTCCTCTTGAACTTCCGCATCTCTCTCGTTGGCGAGGGCCCTCTCGAGCTCCTCGTGAGCTGCCTTGCCCCCGATCTGACCCAGTGCCCAGGCGGCATGGCCTCGCACTAACGGCTCTGGGTCTTCTCCAAGGGCCCGTGTCAGGGCAGGGACCGCCTCTTCGCTTCGCAGATTTCCTAAGGCGACGGCGACGTTTCGGAGCAGGCCTCGCCGCTTGGCGCGGCGGATAGGACTTTTCTTGAACCGGTGCCGGAACTCCTCGTCGGTCAAGCTCAGCAGGGGGATAAGATCGGGAGAGTAGTGCCCTTCACGCGGCCAGAATCCTTCCTCGGAGGCTGGCTTAGCTTTTTTGTTGTACGGACAGACATCCTGGCAGATGTCACAGCCGAATATGTGATCACCGGTCAAGGGGCGCATCTCCCGAGGCATGCTTCCCTTGATTTCGATGGTCAGGTAGGAAATACAACGCCGGCTATCCAGCAGGTAGGGGCCCACCAAGGCCCCCGTGGGGCAGGCCTGGATGCACAGATCGCACTCTCCGCACCGATCTCGGATCGACCGGTCACTTTCAAGCTCGAGGCTGAGAAAAAGTTCGCCGAGGAAAAACCAGGACCCTCGGCGGGGATGGATGAGCGTGGTGTTTTTTCCGATCCATCCGACTCCGGCCAGAGAGCTGAATTCCCGCTCGAGCACCGGTCCGGTATCCACATACGCCCGTCCCTCGACCGACTCCCCCATTTCGGCTCGGATCTTTGCCAGAAGCTCTGCCAGGCGGGCTTCCAGAATTTCGTGGTAGTCATCCCCCCAGGCGTAGCGAGAGATCCAACCCCTCTGCCCGTCCTTCGGTCCATCTTCTCGGTGAAGTGGGACGTAGTAGTTCAGCGCCACCGACACAATGGATTTCGCCCAGGGGAGAAAGTCCCCGGGATGGAGGCGCTTCTTTGCCCCCCGCTCGAGATAGGCCATCTCTCCGGCGAAGCCCTGCCTCAGCCATTCAGAAAAGGATGCGCTATGGGGAGGTGGGACGACCGGTGAGATCCCTACCAGATCAAAACCGACCTGCCGCGCCAGGTCCTTCACCCGGCGGGAAAGCCGCTCGCGTTTATCTCGTGCTCGCAACGGATCCCCCCGTTAAGTGATCGATTTCAGTATGCCACAACACCATCCACCGCGAAAGACATTCGTTCGATCACCTGCATAAATTTCGTGCAGTCGCCCGAAAATGGTGCGTTTCTATGCACCACAGAGAGAATGCGCCTTCGGGCGCGGGCGAGGCTTTTGAGAAGTAACATCTTGAAATTAAAGCCTCATCAGGCGAAGGCCCAAAACAGGGCCGTTCTGGTACGATTTCTGCTTCACTCCGCACGGGCCGCGAAAGGATGGCTGAGGGAGAACACAGTGTCCGGGAATCGTAAGGAACTGCAGATGCGGAGGGCTTTGCGCTTTCGAATCTCTGGGATCACGGAGGGAATTCCAACCCTTCAGGTAGCGGAGGTGTTAGACCTAAGCCTGGGGGGAGCGGTCGTGAAACACCAACGTATGTTCGAGCCGCAGCGCCCCTGCTTTCTCCAACTGGCGACTACCGGAAACGTGTCAACCATTCGCTGTCGAATCGTGAACAGTCACGCAAGCTCCGATGGACCCGATGGGGGCCCGCCCTACAAGACGATTCTGGAATTTCGCAACCTCACCGCCGCGGCCAAAAAACTCCTCAAGACCCTCATTCAATCTTTCGGATCACACGGGGGCTGGGAGGTCGCAGGCCCATAAGGCCCGCCCCTTCAAGCGGATGAATCTCCGAACGGCAGCAAAGCTGTTGAAGGCAAAAAGGGTGGCAAATGGAAAGCGCCTCCGCGGCCTCTCCCCCTAGCGACGAGAATGAGACCTCCGTCACCGACATTCCGAGACCTAATGCGCGGCCGCGAAGGTCTTGTGTCTCTTTTCCCAGTCGGCGGCGTGGGAGGACAGTAGCTTTTTCCCACATTCGCGTCCGAAACCGCTGCTTTTCATCCCCATCTGCCCATTTATAACGATGGTTCAAAGATTGACCAACCAAGCCGGCTCTGCTACGTTTGACCCGAGAGGAGGCAGTATGGAAGAGAAACCTGTTCCAGAGATCTCCGCCGAAGAGCTCCGCCAACAGATTGAGGCGGGGTCGAATCCCCTTTTCATCGACGTACGCCAACCCAATCTTTACGATCGGAGTCCAACACACATCTCGGGGGACAGACGGATCCCGCCTGCCGAATTTGAGACGGATCTCCCTGACCTACCCAAGGACCGCGACATCGTAGTCTATTGAGGCTTCGGGCAGCAGACCAGCGCCCGGGTGGCGCGGCAGCTTGAAGAGGCGGGATATCGGGTGAAACGGCTTACCGGAGGCCTTGAGGCGTGGGAGGGTTCGGGCTGTACCGTTGAACCTAAGTAAGAGGGTATTTAAAAAGTCTAGCTAGGGCGAGTCGTTCTGGCAAGGAAGGGCGACGTTCAAGCGGGCAGAGATTAGGGTAAGAGGGTTTCGAGGTCGAGGATCGGGACGACGACGCCATCTCCGAGAATGGTCACCCCACCTAGGCCCTTTAAGCCTCGCAAAGTAGATCGAAACGATTTGACGACTACTTCCCGATACTCGAGAATCTTATCCACGACCACTCCGATCTCCTTCCCGTGCGACTCGACCAACACGGCCAAAGACGTAGGCCCAAGTCCGGAAAGGCCCAGCAGATCCCGCAGACGGATGAGGGGAATCTGGTCCTCCTCGCGGACCAAGACCTCCTGCCCATCTGTCGATTTGACCCGGGCCGATGGGCAGTCCAGGGTCGCCCCGACCTGGGCCACGGGAATGGCATAGGTCTCGTCCGCCACCTGAACTAAGAGAACCGGTAGGCGCAGCAGGGTGAGGGGAAGTTTCAGAGTGATGGTGGTCCCCTGCTCAAGCACGGATTCCACTGCCAGGCTCCCCTGGAGGGACTGAATCATAGAATGGACAACATCCAACCCCACTCCCCTCCCCGAGGTCTCCGAGACCTCCGCCCTGGTGGTGAAGCCCGGCAAGGTCAGGAAACGGAAAAGGTCGGGCTCAGACAGCGTGTGGGCCTTGTCTTCGGTCAGGAGTCCCCGGGCCACAACGGTTTGACGGACCGCGTTCGGGTCGATCCCCCGCCCGTCATCGGTGACGCGGATCACGACGCCATCCTTCCCCTTGGAGGCTTCCAGGCACACCCTGCCCTCAACCGGCTTGCCAGAGCGGGTCCGCTCCTCCGGCTCTTCTATCCCGTGATCCACCGCGTTTCGGAGCAGGTGCATAAGCGGATCAGCCAAGCTTTCTAGAAGTGCCCGATCCATTTCGACATCCTTGCCCCGAACCTCAAAGATCACCTCCTTTTTCCCCTGCCTGGCCACGTCGCGGACCATCCGCGGGAACCGATCGGCGACCGTCTGGAGCGGAACCATCCTGATGCGCATGGCCTGATGGCCTACAGCCCGGGCGAGGGTCTGGAGTTGAGAGACCCGCTCTTCACTCTCTATATCTTCTTGGGCAATGAGGAGCTCGCTGGTGAGGTCAACCAGATCATCCAAGAGCTCTGGGGCCACGCGCAGCATTCCCTCACGTCGGGCCGGCCCGGCATGGGGATTCGGTGAAGGCGGCGACTCGGAAGACCCGGTCCCCCCTTCGGGTTTCCCCCCCGATTCCCCGGGACCCTTCCCGGCGTCCACCTGCGCGATCGACTGCCGGAGCAGATCCACCCCCTGAAGCATGAGGTCAATGGCTTGCCTGTCGAGCCGTTGGACCCCCCTCCGATAGGGATCGAGGAAGCTTTCCAGGGAATGAGCAACCTTGGATATCTCGTCGAAGCCCATCGTGATCGCCATCCCTTTGAGGGAGTGCGCAGACCGAAAGAGCTCGTCGATCGCCTGTTCATCTTCGGGACGGCGCTCCAACCGGAGCAAAAACTCATCCATCCGCTGAAGATGCTCTTGGGAGTCGTTCACGAAGATCTTCAGGTACTTGCTGAGATCCACTGGCTGACCCCTTTATCCAGGGGAGGAGGGAGAGAGGACTGCCATCGCCAGACGATGGAGGAGAGCTTTGGGATCAAGGACCATGACAGGGTGGCCTCCCAGATCGATGACCCCATGGTAGAGGCCCCCACCTGGGGAGAGGGACTGGAGAAGGTCCTCGGGGATGGCGCGGACTTCCCTCACCCGTTCGGCCATAATCGCCACATCGAGGTCCGCGCCTTCCGGCGCCAGGACCACAGCATACGAGGCGAGAGCAGGCTCACTGGGGAGCCCCAATATCTCTCCGAGGTCGTAAAGAGTGAGGACTCTTCCCCGCCAGTTCGTCACTCCCCGCACCTCGTGGGGTGCATGAGGGATTCGGGTGACCCGGCCCACGGAGATGACGGCCCGCACCTGCTCCAACGGGAGGGCAAAGGGCTTCTCCCGGACCTGGAGCAAAAGAAAGATCTGGCCCTCAGAAGTCACCAGACTTTCGGCCGTATTATCCATCGATCCGGAACCGGGAGACTTTCTCTCGCAGCTTATCCGCCATGACGCTCAATTCCTGAGCGCTCAAGGCCATCTGCTCCATCGAAGTAATCTGTTGCTGAGTGCCCATCGAGGCCTGCTGGGTCGAGAGGGCATGGTCCCGAGCGACCATGGCTATCTCATCAATCGTCTTCACCAAGGTCTCGGCCCCTACGGTCTGCTGCTCCGTGAGATGAGAGATCTCTTGCACACGCTTGGTTTGTTGGACGACCGTTCGCACGATCTCCTGCAGGGCTTCCTCGGTAAACCGGAGTGCCTGTCGCCCGGACCCGATCTCCTTTACCGCCAATCCCATCGAGGTCACGACATGGCCGCTTTCCTCACGGACCTCGTGCG
Source organism: Candidatus Methylomirabilota bacterium (assembly GCA_019456075.1). Lineage (GTDB taxonomy): Bacteria > Methylomirabilota > Methylomirabilia > Methylomirabilales > CSP1-5 > CSP1-5. The sequence continues at coordinate 16,455 of VRUN01000022.1, read as the reverse complement.
CAAGCTTGGCGATCTGCTCTGCCGAGGACCCCGCATCACCAGCCAACTTCCGCACCTCATCTGCGACAACTGCAAACCCTCGGCCATGTTCGCCAGCCCGGGCCGCCTCAATCGTCGCATTGAGGGCGAGCAGATGGGTCTGGTGGGCGATTCGAGTGATGAGGTCAACAATGATCCCGATCTGCTGCGTTTTCGCCCCGAAGCCTTTTACCTCCGCGGCCAGGCCCTCCAGGAGACTGAAAACGTCCTCCAACTTCCGCATGGTTTCCTGAGACGACTTTCCTCCGGACTCGGCCGTGTTTCCCGCCTCCACCGCCGCCTGGGCGGCAGAGTGCGCCCGCGCGGCAATTTGGTTCGTGGAGTGGGCCAGCTCATGCACGACATCCGACCCATCCGCGACCAGCACCGCCTGCCTCTCTGCCCCCTTTGCAATCTGGTCCACCCTCAGGGCAATCTCTTCGGTCACCTTGTTCGTCACCTCGACCGTCGCACTTAAGGCGTCGGTCGATTGGCTCACCATGTCTGTTGCGTCTTTCGTCTCTCCGACCACCTCTCGGAGGCTCACGACCATCTGGTTAAATGCATACGCCAACTGGCCCAGTTCATCCCGGGAGACGACGGCGACTCTTTTCGTCAGATCCCCTCCGCTGATGACCCGTGTGGCGGCCACCAAGGACTCCATCCGGCGTGCGATCATTCCGGAGAGAATCCAGGCAGCCACCCCACCGACCAGGAGGCTGGCCAGGGCGGTCAGTAAATCTTGCATGACCGGGTAGCTGCTGGGTACCAGCAGCTCCCCGATCTTGCCGGTGGCCATGATCGTGGTAGTCAGGATAACAGCCAGGATGCCCAGCAGAATCTTGTTGCCAATGCCCATGCCTCACTCCCTCCTCGGCTCGGGCTTTACAAAAGCCCTTGAACGTGTTATGATACGTGAAAAGGGTAGGAATGGGAATAGATTTCTGACCAAGACGTATGGCCCCCTTTCAGGCTAATCCCTGAGGGGGCCATGCTGCTGTGAGCTGATCGCATCGTTGGACGAAATAACATTTTTTTATCTCCTCGCGTTATTCGTTCTCCTCTGCCTCTCGGCCTTTTTCTCGGCCTCTGAGACCTCCCTCTTCTCGCTCAGCCGCCTGCGGCTGCAACGTCTCTCCCAGGCCGAATCAGAACGAGGAAACCGGGTTCTCAAGCTCCTCGAACGACCCACGCGGACCATCGTCACAATCCAAATCGGCAACGAGCTAGTCAACGTCACCGCCTCGGTGACCATGACATCCCTCGTTTTGTACCTGTGGGGCCCCCAAAACGCCTGGCTGTCCATTCCCCTGATGCTCCCGCTGCTCCTGATTTTCGGCGAGCTGACCCCGAAGAGGATCGCTTTCAGGTATGCGGAACGGGTCTCTCCCCTGCTCGCAGGACCCCTGACGTTGTTCTCCACTCTGATTTCCCCTGTGCGAACCCTCATCAAGAGTGTGGTCGATTTCTGCCTGCGGATTCTTGGTGTGCCGGCCGCCCTCAGCCCCTCCGGGATATCGGAAGACGACTTCAAGGTAATCGTGGATGTTGGGCGTCAGGAGGGGGTCGTGGAGCCGGAAGAACACAAGATGATCGAGCGCGCGCTGGCCTTTGCGGACGTCCGCGTCCGCCAGGTAATGACCCCACGGAGCGGCATGTTCTGCCTGGACGTCAACCTCTCTTTTGCCGAGGCAATAGCCCAGGTCAAGAACGCCGCCTTCTCTCGAGTTCCGGTCTACCACGACACGGTCGACCGCATCGTAGGAACCCTTCATGCCAAAGACCTCCTCCAGTCCAAGGCGGATGGATCACCCCCGCCCACCTTGAGCCCCCTGCTGCACGCCCCATTTTTCATCCCGGAGACCACGCGCATCGATACGCTCCTCAAGGAGTTTCGGCGGCGGCGGCGGCATATGGCGATTGTGGTCAACGAGTACGGTGGTACCGCTGGGCTGGTAACCCTTGAGGATCTCTTGGAAGAACTCGTGGGGGAAATCGTTGACGAATTCGATCAGCCCCCGCCCTCTGCATCCCAATCCGGGGAGCACACAGGATGATCGTCGTCCTCTTTCTCATCATTCCGTGCCTCCTCCTTCTCGAGGCCTTCTTTTCTGGGATAGAAATGGCCCTCGTCTCATGCGACCGCATCAAGCTTCGCCACCAAGCGGGAGAGGGCGTAAAGGGGGCCCAGGCAGCGGAACGGTTGCTGCAGCGACCGGACCAATTCCTCGCGGCCACGCTGATCGGAACGAACCTGTGTGTCGTAGCCAACTCCGCAGTCGCCGCGCTCCTTTGTCTTTTGCTCCTCGGCGAGGGCCGGGAGCTCTACGCGGCGCTGTTCCTGAGTCCCCTGGTGGTCCTCCTTGGCGAGATGATCCCCAAGGCTTACTTCCGCCATCACGCCGATCGTCTGGTTCCGCTATTGGCTCCACTGCTCGACCTCTGCCTGCGGCTGTTCGCGCCGCTGAGCAGGATCATCCGCGGCGTCTCAGATTTTCTCCTCACTCCTTTCGATATCTCTTCGGCCGAGCGGGATCCGTATATCACCCGGGAGGAGCTCAAGTTCCTGGTGCAGGAGGGAAATCATCAAGCCGACCTCGACATCGAGGAACGCCGAATGATCCACCGAATCATTGACTTCGGAGAGACCACGGTGCACGAGGCCATGATCCCCCTCATCAGGGTCGTGGCACTCATGTCGGGGGCAACGGTAGCCGACGCCGTGACGGTGGTCAGCGAGCACCACTTCTCGCGAATCCCGATCTATGAAGAGCGAATTGACCAGATCATCGGGATCGTCCACACGTTCGACCTCCTCTCGGCCGATCCCGAGGCACCGCTCCGCCCCCTCGTCCGCCCTGCCTTCTATGTTCCAGAGACCAAGCTAGTCGACGACCTGCTCCAGGAGATGCAGCGGCGCCGGGTCCAAATGGCCATCGTCGTGGACGAGTACGGAGGGGTGGTGGGGATCGCGACGGTGGAGGATCTCTTGGAGGAGATCGTAGGGGAGATCGAGGATGAATACGACGAGGAACCCCCTCCCCTCAGGCGCCTCGCCGACGGCTCCTACATCGTCGATGCGCGCATGGAGGTGGACCGTCTCAACGAGGAGCTTGGGATTCAGCTTCCTGAAGGGGAATACGAAACGTTGGGCGGGTTCCTCACCCACCTCCTCCAAAAGATCCCTGACACTGGGGAGGAGGCTCAATACGGGGGAATGCGTTTCGTGGTCACGGAGTCGGATAAGCGGAGCATTGTGAAGGTCAGGATGCGTCTCACGGAGCGCTAGCGTGACGCGGGAAGACGACCCTAACGGAAATGTTCAAAGCCCCCCTGGAGTGGTTTCTGTCCGCCGCGTGGGCCGGCGAGCGACAGGCCTTCGCCTGCGGGGAGGACTTCTCCGATGAGGTGAGGCTTGGCGAAGCCACTGCGGGCGAGGGCCTCGTGGATCGTCGCGGGATGAGCGCCACTTGTGAAGAGGAGTTCAAAATCCTCACCCCCGCCAAGGGCCAGTCTCAAGGGATCCAGGCCGAGAAGTTGGGCCACCTGCTGTGTCGCCGGATCCACCGGAATCCGATCAGCATAGATCCGCGCTCCCACCCCACTCTCCTCGGCGAGTCGGCTGAGATCAGAGGCGAGACCATCGCTCAGGTCGATCATGGCCGTAGCGAATCCGGCCTCGGCCAGGACCTTCCCTTCTCGATAGCGAGCCACGGGATAGAGCTGAGCCTGGATAGTCTCTCGGATGGCTTTTCGCGTCTTCGGCGAGATGTTCTTCCGTTGCTTACCCTTGGCCGATGATTGTTCAAGCCTGTACCCTGCCTGTAAGGCACGAAGCCCTGCCGCCGCCCTTCCGAGGGGTCCGGTTACCCAGATGCTCTCTCCAACCTTGCCGCCGGAACGGCGAACGAGCCGATCGACCTTCCCCTCTCCAATCAGGGTAACGCTGAGCACCAGGCACGGGGCCTCCGAGAGATCCCCGCCCACGACTGCCACCCCTGCGGCCTCCGCAGTCTCCCAGATTCCCCGGTATAAGCCGTCCACTCGGTGAAGCGGCATACGCGGGGGAAGGCCCAAGGCGACGAGAGCATATCTGGGAACGGCCCCCATCGCCCCCACATCACTCAAGCTGACCGTAAGCCCCTTCTGCCCGATCGCCTCCGGGGGGCACCACTGCCAATGAAAATCCTTTCCCTCTACCAAGACATCGACCGTAGCCACGAGGGTTAAGCCGGGCGAGGGTTGCATAATGGAGGCATCATCGCCAATGCCGAGTAAAACGTGAGGGGGAAGAGGGGGGGCCTTCGCGCGCAGCCGTTTAAGGAGGCCAAACTCTCCCACCGTTTTGACGGTCGCTTCCTTCTTCCCCGTCCTCTTCCTGCTCATCTTGTCGCACTCGCGGCGCACAAAAGCTGTTCCAGCTATTGAGACTGTTTCTCATAAAGTCGATTCAGTTGCGCTATCTCAAGCTCTGCTCCCGCCGTCGCCTTTGTCCCTGTACATATTCCGGTCTGCATATCTGCTGGTTCATCAACGACATATACCAGATACTCCTTGTTTTCCTCAAAAGGATATCCGCACGCTTCGCCGCTTAATCGCGTGGTAACTACAATCGTCCTCGTCACCGGACCCTTCCACCGTTTCTTGATCTCGAACTCGACTCGATACCCAGAGGTCTTTGTAATGCCTAACCGATCTAAGAATGGGCGGTAAATTCTCGTAACCTTGCCTACGAACACCGCAGACGATTTGGCAACGGCTTCTTCAACCGTGCGGGGAGCCATACACGTACATGCATAGCCCAGCCCTGCTCCAAGAAAGCAAATCAATACAGTACACACCAATATAAGTCTAGTAGGTCTCATTTCGACTTCTCGAACTATCGCTGCTAACAATGGAGCCAAGCCACCTGCAGAAGTGCGGCAGCGCCTACCGCAATATACGGACGCTGGCCCCTGCAGGGAAATGTTAGGCTGCGGCCTGTGTTGTGCGCAGGTCCAGACTCCAAGCTCCCGCTCCTCTCCAGAGGATGTAAGCGCTTAACCCAATCACTATCAGCGGGATTATCGGCTCACTCGGTTGCAGGGGAAAGAGCGAGGGGTCAACGACGACCAAGTGCACATACGTGGCTACAACCATAATTCCCATGATCACAAGGACAGCAACCCGTGCAAACGCTCCTATCAAGAGCACCACGCCAAGGAACATTTCCAGGAATGGCACCGTCCACCGAGTCAAAGAATACAAGGGAAGACCCGCAGCGAGTATCTGGCCCGACCACGCCTCGCCCAGCATTGGGACGAGAAGCTTCATTGCCCCAGTCATCAAAAAAAGCACGCCAAGTAACATCCTGATAATGCCTGCGAGCTTATTGTCACTGGTCTTACGCACGCCTTGTATTCTCATCCTCGCTGTTCTTTCCTTCCCGAGTCCCTCAGTCCCCAAAATCCCGCCTCGATTTCCTTCCGATTCAAAAAACTACGAATTCTTCTTCCTAACGGCTGGCCGATCAGCGGCCGTGACGTGACGATACGAAAAATCGCCGCAGATTCTACGCGGTCCGCTGCATCGGCCTGTTAGACGCCTGCCCAAGGAGTTCTTGGACGGTCCGGATGTCGCAACCGTCTTCGAGAAGGTGGGTCGCGAACGAGTGCCAGACTGTTTGGGATTTCGTGGACTTGACATTACCTGCTCTACGGACGGCTTTCTTTAAGGTCCTCTTATATCCCATGGACCCTCCGGCTCCAACCGACTGACATGCTGCTTTCAAAACACAAACGCCCGGGGGCGTATACCCGACGGGCGTCCTCAGTCAAAAAAACCATTACAAATCAAGTCGTTTGGAGGAGACACTGCCCTACCCTCTCCCCAGGTGAACCAATCCTATTTCCGAGGATGGGGGACTGTCGCGGCCCCTCTGTATATTGTTCCCTCATTCCTCGCACGTGACCCCCCCTCGATTGTTAGTACGGAGCTCTCACCTGAGACTCGTCCTCGGGCATTACAAGGGGAGGTGTTCGAGCTCCTCGAGGACTCGGGACCGGATCTGCTGAGTGGTGGGCAGCTCAGGAATGATTCGTCCCTGCCGGAGGAGGGGAACGAGGAGCGACTCGACGGAGCCGCCACAGGGACAGGAAGGCGCCGCGGCATGGCCGGGGAGGACCCACCGCTCTCGGCAGCCGTGACATCGGTACACCGCCTTTCGCCCGGACCGCTTTCCTCGTTTCGCCATAGGCCGCCCATCGATTTCCACCAGGTCCAGGGCAAAATTCATCACTGGCGCGTTCGAGATGGCAGTCCCGACCCCGTAAGCATCCGCCACCGGGTTAAGCTCTTGGATCTCCCCCTCGTCCACGCCCCCTGAGATGAAAAGCTTCACCCCCGGAAACCCCCGATAGTCCAACTCCCAACGGACCTCTTTGAGGATCTCGCGCATGTTGCCCCGCCGGGAAGAGGGGGTATCGAATCGCACGGCGAACAGACGGTCTCCGAGGGCTTCCGCCACGCGCAGCGCCTCGAACTTTTCATCGTTCAACGTGTCGATGAGAACCACTCGCTTCACCCCCGGATCGATGACGGCATCAAAGGCTTTGGCCGCCTCCACCGTATCGCCGAGGATGAGAACCAACGCATGGGGCATGGTGCCGACCGGCTCCTCCTTGATGAGCTCCGCCGATTTTACCACTGCCACGCCGTCACAACCCCCGATAAAGGCATTCCGCTCGATCATGGGTGCGAGTGCCGGGTGCATCCGTCGAGCCCCAAAGCTGATCACGGGTCGGCCCTGGGCTACACTCTTACACCGGGCCGCCTTGGTGGCGATCCCCGAGGCCTGGCAGAGGAGACCCAAGATGGCTGTCTCGTAGTGTCCCCACTCCCGGTACGGGCCCGCGATGGTGACGGCCGGCTCTCCCACCCGAAAGGAGGCTCCCTCGGGGAAGGCGTCCACGTCGATCGGCAGCCCCTCGAGGAGACCCGCCACCTCCTCGATTCCGGCCAGGACACCCCAAGTCCAAGGGTTGGGAAAGCCTTTGACGGTCACCTCCGCCCTTGCGGCGGCATCGACCTTCTCACGGTCGAGGATCTCACGAGTCCGCAGGAAATAAACATCGGTAATCCGTCCTGCCTTGATGTCTTCATCTCGTGCCGTGTGGAACATCCCCGCCCCCCCTATCGGCAATCAGCCATCAGCTGTCAGCATACAGCAGGTCGCCATTGGCTGTCAGCTATGAGCTTTACAATCTCATCTGTGAACCGTGAACTGCGGCCCCCCAAGGGACGCTAGACCGCCTTGAGTTCCGCGAGCAGTTCATCTGCGAGTACCTGAAATTCTTGCAGGGTTAAGGTCTCTCCTCGACGAGACGGATTGATACCTGCGCGCGCCATGACCGTCTGAATTTCGCCCCGGTCCAGGGTCACCCACCCGGATTGCATGAGGGCGTTCTTGAGGGTCTTGCGTCGATGGGCGAACGCCGCTCTGACCAGACGGAAAAAGAATGCGGGATCCCGAGGCGCCACGCGGGGAGTCGGCAGGGGCTCAAGCTTCAGCACCACTGAGTCGACCCGGGGCCTGGGGTAAAAGGCGCTGGGCGAGACGCGGACCATTACCCGCACATCGGCGAAGTACTGGGTCAGGACCGTGACCGAGCCGTAGGCCTTCTTCCCCGGGGAAGCCATTAACCGCTCTGCCACCTCTTTCTGCATCATCAGCAGCAAGAGGGAAAAGCGATGGCTGAGGTTCAGCAAGCGCGCGATGAGGGGAGTGGCGATGGAATACGGCAAATTCGCGATGACCTTCCAGGAGCCTTCTTCACCCAAGAGGCGCTCAAAGTCAAGATGCAGCGCATCCTCGTGCACGAGGGTCACCTGCGATGTGTCTCCGAGGACCTGCTCAAGGATGCGATAGAGACCTGGATCGATTTCGACCGCGACGACCCGACGACAGCGCTCGGCTAAGGCGTGTGTCAGCGTCCCAACCCCGGCCCCAATTTCCAGGACGCGATCCTCCCGCTGAAGGTTTCCCCCGTCGAGGATCTTTCGCAGGATGGTTCGGTCGACCAGGAAGCTCTGGCCCAAGCGCTTCTTGGGCCGAAGCCCATGGGTGAGGAGAAGCCGACGCGTCTCTGTCAGAATCGAGGCCATGGACAGCGGGATCAGTCTCCCGCGGCCCCTTCCCGGGCCATCCGGAGATAGATCTGGGCCAAGACATTTCCCGGATCAGAGGTGGAGGCTTTCTCCCAGGCAGACACAGCCTGAGAGGTCTCGTGCCGCTGATGGTGGAGGAGCCCGAGCTGGACGAGGGCATCGGCATAGGCCGGATGAAGCTCCAATGCGCGCGCCAGGGCGGTCTTCGCCTGATCCCCATTTCCCGCCTCCATGAAGCAACGGGCGAGATTGCAATGCAGATCGGGAAAATGGGGAGCCAAGGCGATGGCCTTCTCGTACTCCTGTATTGCTTCAGGATAGTGACTGAGCTCCTGATAGGCCTTGGCCAGTTCGGCATGCGCATTAGCCAGACGGGCCTGCGCGTGCGTGGGGAGGGTCGGGGCCTTGGCTTCCTCTCGCTCCTTGGCGAGCCCATACTCCCGGAGAGCCTCGGTGTAGGCTCCGGTGTCGGCCAACGTGATCGCGAGATTGAGCCGCGCCTCAGTGTACCCCGGGTTGATGCTCAAGGCCTGACGGAAGAATTCTACCGCCTCGTCCGTCTTGTTACGCTGGGAAAAAATGAATCCAAGCATATTGTGCACATTGGCATACGTGGGACTTTGTTCGACAATTTCCAGGAGCAGCACCTCGGCCTCATCGTATCGTCCCGACTGGAACAGTGCTGTCGCCTGTTGAATCTGCTGCTTCAACTGCCTGCCATCCATAGAGCTGGATAGGAAATTACTCAAAGGGAGATTCCAGACCCCCTTTGAAACCCTCCTTGAGATCCTTCCAGGACTCCTTCATTAAATCCATAAAACTCTCACTTGCCTCCTTGGGATACATGCTGTTTTCCCCGGGTTGCGACCGCTGCACCACCTTGATCCCGAGGCGATCACCACACTCTACAGCCCAGTCAGAGTCGGGATATTTCTCCAAGACCTGTTGGTACATCTTCCGGGCCTTCTTCTTGTCCTCCAAACCGTCGTAGGTTTCCCCCAGATAGAAGAGGGCCTTGGGTTCCCAGCCTGTACCTGCATACCGGTCCAGAACTCGCTGGAACCGGCCTTTGGCCCCTACGAACTTGTCCCGCTTCAGGTAGAAGAGACCCACGAGGATTTCCTGTTCCGCGAGGCGGCGGCGCGCGATGGTGATCTTCTCCTTGGCTTCCTCTTTGTACGAGCTGTCGGGGACTTCGGTCAGGAGCTTCTTAAAGGCAGCCAATGCCTGCCGGGCGGCGGTCTGATCGCGATCCGCCCTCTCGATTTGGCGGAAGTCGCTGAGGGCGATAAAGTAGAGCGCTTCGTCCATGCGGTCGTGGCGAGGATGAAAGTTCAGGAACCGCTCATACTCCACCCGTGCCTGTTCGTACAGCTCCTCTTCGAAATAGGTCCGGGCGATCCCGAGGCGGGCTTCGGGAACGAGAGGGCTTTCGGGATACTGATTGACGAGGAGGCGGAGTCTTTCTCGGGCGTCCTCGTACTCTCCCCGCATAAAGTCATAGTTGGCCCGCCAGAAGAGGCCCTCCTCGGTCGCGGGCGCAATCGACAAGTCCGTGTCGTCCGAAAAGAGGGCGCAGCCACCCAGCATGAGGGAGGATCCCAAGAAAAGGAGGGCAACTATCCACGTGCGTCGCCTTGAGGTCACACCGCCCCTCCGGGGAAGGGAACACACAATCAACCGAAAACCACTGCCCAAAGCGATGCGTTCCTAACCAGGGTTATGCCGATTCGGCCTTCTTCTTATGGAACAGGAGAATGGGGCGTTTCCGCTCCATAATCTCTTCCCGACCGATGACCACCTCGGCGACCCCGGTCTGAGAGGGGATCTCGTACATAATATCCAGCATGATATCCTCGAGGATGGACCGAAGACCTCGGGCCCCCGTGTCTCGGCGCACGGCTTCTCGTGCCACGGCCTGCACGGCATCGTCGGTGAATGACAACTTCACCCCCTCAAACCCAATAAACTTCTGGTATTGCTTCAGCAGGGCGTTTTTCGGTTCCACCAGGATGCGAACCAGCGCCGCTTCATCGAGCTCGTGGAGCGCAGCAGTCACCGGGAGCCGCCCGACCAGCTCGGGGATCAGACCATATCTGAGAAGGTCCTCGGGCTGCACTTCAGCTAACGTCTCTCCGATCTTCCTCTCTCGCCGTCCCTGGATCGTGGCCCCGAACCCCATCCCTTTGCGGCCAAGCCGGTCTTCGACGATCTTCTCCAACCCGACGAAGGCACCTCCGCAGATGAAGAGGATGTTGGTGGTATCGACCTGCAGATACTCCTGCTGAGGGTGTTTCCGCCCCCCCTGAGGAGGGACGTTGGCCACCGTCCCCTCCAGGATCTTCAACAGGGCCTGTTGGACCCCCTCCCCGGAGACATCTCGGGTAATCGACGGGTTTTCGGATTTCCGTGCAATCTTATCGATTTCATCGATATAGATGATCCCTCGCTCCGCCCGCTCGATGTCAAAATCAGCCAGCTGGAGAAGGCGGAGAATGATATTCTCTACGTCCTCCCCCACATATCCCGCTTCTGTGAGCGTGGTGGCATCGGCAATGGTAAAAGGGACATCCAGGATCTTGGCAAACGTCTGCGCGAGCAGGGTCTTCCCCGACCCCGTCGGCCCGATGAGCAGGATATTAGACTTGGAAAGCTCCGGATCGTCAAACCGGGCCCGGGCGTTGATGCGTTTGTAATGGTTGTACACCGCCACCGAGAGAATCCGCTTGGGCCGCTCTTGCCCGATGACGTGCTGATCCAAGATGGCCTTGATCTCCGCCGGCTTGGGAACATCCCCGAGTTCCTTGCCGCGCTCCTCCTCGAGTTCATCGGCGATGATGTCATTACACAGCTCGATGCACTCATCACAGATGTAGACAGTGGGGCCGGCAATCAGCTTGCGGACATCATCTTGGCTTTTTCCGCAGAAGGAGCACTGGAGCTTTCCGCCCTGCTTGATGGGCTTGGCCATCTTTTCCCTCCGGTACCGGTTACCCCCGCACCAGCATCTCGGATGTGAGCTTCTCCGCGTCCCGGGAGACGATCACCTCATCGACGATGCCGTACTCCTTAGCCTGGTCGGCGGTCATAAAGAAATCCCGATCCGTATCCTTTTGGATCTTCTCGAGGGACTGGCCCGTATGGGCGACCAAGATCCGGTTCACTTCATCCCGGACCCGGAGAATCTCCCGCGCCTGGATGTCGATGTCGGTCGCCTGCCCATGCACCCCTCCTAATGGCTGGTGGATCATGACCCGGGCATGCGGCAGGGTGTAGCGTTTCCCCTTCTTGCCAGCGGCGAGAAGCAGAGCACCCATGCTGCTCGCCTGCCCCATACAGATCGTCTCCACGTCCGGCTTGATGTACTGCAACGTATCGTAGATGGCAAGCCCGGCCGTCACGGAGCCGCCCGGACAGTTGATGTACATGTGGATGTCCTTTTCCGGATCCTCCGCCTCCAGGAAAATCATTTGCGCGATGACCAGGTTGGCATCCACATCATCGATCGGCTGACCGAGGAAGATGATGCGATCCTTGAGTAGGCGGGAGAAGATATCGTATGCGCGCTCCCCCCGGCTCGTTTGTTCCACGACCATCGGTACAAGATACATCGAAGCCCCCTTCTCCTTCCTCTGGCGATATGCGCCAAGGGATCCTCCCTTCACGGGATGGTAATCAGATCATAATTGTCGAGAATCCGTGCCTGCGTAAAGAGGAAATCAATGGTCTTCCGCTCGACGAGGTTGGCCGTAAACGCGGCCATACGCCCCTCGCGGCCCAAGTGTGCCTTGACTTCATCCGGCGTCTGGTTCAGCGCCGAGGCTAACCCTTCCACTTCGGCGTCCACCTCCTCGGGCTCGGCCGCAATCTCTTCCTGCCGCGCGATCACCTCCAGGACGAGCGTGTTCTTGACCCGCTTCCGGGCCGACTCCTCCAGCTTCAAACGGAACGAGATGTCCCCCTCCAGCCGCTCTGGATGCGCTCCTAACGAATAAGACAATTCGCGAAGCATCCCCTCCATTTCCCGCTGGACCAAACTTTCGGGCAACTCAAAGGGTAGGACAGCCGCGATCTTCTCCACCACCTCCCACTTGAGGCGCTGTTCTTCCCCATGCTCCTTTTGTTTCAAAAGCTGTTCCCGGACCTTTTCCCGAAGTTCGCGAACCGTCTCGCCCTTGCTGACGGCCTTGGCAAAGCTGTCATCCAGGGGCGGGACTTTTTTCTTCTTGATCTCCTTCACCGTAAACCGAAACGATATCTCCCTGTCCCGGAGATCTTTCCTGGGATCGTCGGGAGGAAAGGTCACCGGGACATCCCTCTCCTCTCCTTTCTGTACGCCCGTGAGACGCTCATCCACACCCGGGAGGAAGTGTCCCGCTCCGAGCTCCAGGGTGAAGTTCTCCACCCGAAGGTCCTTCCTCGGTTTTCCTTCGAAGAAACCCTGCGCATCAACAATCACCCGATCCCCAGCCAAGGCCGGCCAGCCCTCCATTGGAACATATTCCGCCGTGTTCTCCTGGAGGGCCTTGATATGGTCTTCCACCTCCTCATCGGTCACCTCCACCATTTTCCGAGAGACGGTGACCCCTTTATAGTCTTTTACCTCCAGCGGAGGCTTCACCTCTACCACGGCCCGGTATCGCAGAGGCTCCCCGAGCTTGAAAAAGACCTCCTCTACGGTGGGAAGGCCGACCGGGTCCAGGTGAGTCTCCGCCAACGCCTGTCGGTACGTGGTCGGGATCATCTCCTTGATCACTTCTTCCTGAATTTCATCTCGAAACCGACGCTCTATGATCTCCCGCGGCACCTTCCCTCGCCGAAAGCCCGGGAGTGTGACCCGCTGGCCAAATTTCTCGTACACTCCTTCCACCGTGGGACGGACCACTTCAGGTGAAACCTCCACGGTCAGGGCTCGCTTGCATCCTGAGAGTTTTTCTACGTTAACCTTCATCGTCTCGTCCTTGGTGCGAGAGGGGGGAGTTGAACCCCCACGGTTTTACCCACGGGATCCTAAGTCCCGCGCGTCTGCCTATTCCGCCACTCTCGCCTTAAAACCTGCTAAGAGTCGAGAGCACATAGTTGAGAGTTCTTTGGCCCTAGACTCTCCCCTCTCAACCCTCAACCACTCTTGGTGGGCCGCCGGGGACTCGAACCCCGGACCCGCTGATTAAGAGTCAGCTGCTCTACCAAGCTGAGCTAGCGGCCCCAGGCGGTTCATGGCTTCTGGTTCAGGGTTCAGAGAAAAACAAGCCACCATACCTCCGCCATTCACCCTGAACCATGAACCCTGCGTCTCGCCGGCTTGGCGCGCCTGAGAGGATTCGAACCTCTGACCCACTGCTTAGAAGGCAGTTGCTCTATCCCCTGAGCTACAGGCGCCCTGTTTGGTTCATGGTTTATCGTTCAGGGTTCATAGCAAAACAACAAATACGCCTACGCCTCATCAATTCTCTGAACCCTCAACCATGAACCCTGATCCCTGAACCAGACGCCTCCAGGGGCTTTGGCGCGCCCAGCAGGATTCGAACCTGCGACCTACGGATTCGAAGTCCGGCGCTCTATCCAACTGAGCTATGGGCGCATCTGGAACGTGATTGGTGACTGGTGTTTCGTGATTGGTGAATACTGAATCGAGTCGTTCCTGCACCAAACCACCAGCCCCTCGTCACTAGGCACCAGCCACTCATTTGTGGGGTGAACGGAGGGATTCGAACCCTCGACCCCTGGAGCCACAGTCCAGTGCTCTAACCCCTGAGCTACGCTCACCATCACTCGGTTCAGGGTTATTGGTTCATGGTTCAGAGTCGAAAAAATGTAATTCCGTACTTCTACCCTGAACTATGAACCCTGAACTCTGAACGAGCCGCCTGCGGCGGTTTGGCGCGCCTGAGAGGATTTGAACCTCTGGCACACGGCTCCGGAGGCCGTTGCTCTATCCTGGCTGAGCTACAGGCGCGAAGAACTTCTACCATACTGGTCGGGGTGATCCCGCAACGTCCTTGCAACGATTGGTCGGGGTGAGAGGATTTGAACCTCCGACCCCCTGCACCCAAGGCAGGTGCGCTGCCAGGCTGCGCCACACCCCGAAACTAAATTCTATTAGGCCTCACCCCGACCAGAGACCCAATTGTGGTCGTTGCGGGACGACCCCCCTGCGCCCAAGGCAGGTGCGCTGCCAGGCTGCGCCACACCCCGAAACTAAATTTATTAGGCCTCACCCCGACCAGAGACCCGATTGTGGTCGTTGCGGGACGGCCCCCCCGCACCAGTGCGGGAGACGCTGCCAGGCTGCGCTACACCCCGATATGACTCCGGCCCTCAGGACCGCTCCTCATCCCTGAGCCGCGTCAAGATCTCCCGGCACGCCTCCAATGCTTTGGCGCGGTGACTGATTCGGTTTTTCAGGGTCGGCCCGATCTCCGCCAAAGTTCTGTGGTATTCGGGGACGAAAAAAATGGGGTCGTAACCGAACCCGGCCGTCCCCTTGGGCTCCCACGTAATATGCCCCTCGCAGACCCCTTCGGCAAACTCCGTCCTTCCCCCCGGTTGGGCCACAGCCACTACACAACGAAAACGAGCGGTCCGCCCGTGCCAGGGGTAGGTCCGAAGTTGCTTGAGGATCTCCTGGATCCGATCGTGATCAGTCGCTCCCTCCCCGAGGAGGCGGGCGGAGCGAACTCCTGGGGCCCCGCCTAGGGCATCCACCTCCAAGGCGGAGTCTTCAGCCAGCGTAATAAGTCCCGTAAAAGCCGCTCCCGTCTCTGCCTTCGCGGCTGCGTTTTCCTGGAGGCTTATGCCCTCCTCCCGAAGAGGAGGGGCATTCGGCAGGCTGGAGTACGGAACCCATTCCACTCCAGCGTCCCCCAGGATCGCGGTGATCTCTTGAACCTTGTGAGGATTCCGCGTCGCCAGGACAATTTTCATCGTAGACGCGGGTTTAGCTCTTGTCAAGCGGCAATTTGACCGTCTGGAGCCGCTCTAAGACCAGTCGCTGCTGCAGATGAACGAGCTGTTGGATTCCCTGGGCCGCCACGGCCAACATGGCGTCAAGCTGCTCCTTGCTGAAGGGGGATTCCTCGCCGGTTCCTTGGACCTCGACAAATTTCCCCCCCCCGGTCATCACCACGTTCAAGTCCACCTCGGCGATGGAGTCTTCGGCGTAGCAGAGGTCCAAAAGGATCCGACCCTCCACGGTGCCCACACTGATGGCAGCCACATTATCCAACAGCGGGTCGCTCTTAATTCTCCCCTGCTCCTTGAGGAGATGCACGCTGTCCGCCAAGGCGACGAAGCCCCCCGTGACCGCGGCAGCGCGAGTCCCTCCGTCAGCCTGCATCACATCACAGTCGATGACAATCGTCCGTTCCCCCAGCCGCCTGAGATCCGCAACGCCTCGAAGCGATCGGCCGATCAGCCTTTGGATCTCGGAAGTTCGACCGCTTACTCGACCTGCCGCTGCTTCCCTGGGGGTCCGCGTGGTCGTAGAGCGGGGGAGTAATCCGTATTCTGCAGTAATCCACCCCTGGCCTGAGTCCTTGAGAAACTGGGGAACCCGTTCCTCCACCGAGGCGGCACACAGGACCTTGGTATGCCCAAACTCGATCAAGGCCGATCCCTCGGCGTATTTCAGATACCCCCGGGTAATGGTGATGGGACGCATCTCCTCGTCTTTGCGGCCATCCACCCGCATCTATCGTACTCCCTCCAGGGAGTAACGGGGCCTGAAGGGGTGCCGGGTGTCGATGTGGCCGGCCAACGTCAAAACCTCGGACCCCTCGACGAGGATCTTGACCTGGTGGATTTGATCGAAATTGGTGGTGAGCGTGTCGACAATCGAATAAATGGTCAGGAGTTCTCCACCGCTTCCCCCCGGGTGCTTTTTCTGAAGGTCACGGGTAAAGTCCACGTATGCAGTCCCCTGGCCGTCAATGTACAGCTGACGCAACTTCACATCGGCGGGGATCGTCGGGTTCAGGTCGCCCTCTGGCCCCTTGATAAGCTCTGTCACAGTTCGTTTTGCCTCCGCCACGAATGAGGCGGCCCGGGGGATTGTTCGCTCTTCCTCCTGAAGCTTATCCGCATCGGGGACGGCGAAGAAGAGGCGAACCAGTCGAGTGGTGTCTTCGGTGGGGCTCCCGTCTTGGATTGGAGCAGTCTGGGACTCAGGAGTGCTCGGAGCAAGGGCTCGACCCAGGAGAAACCCAATGACGCCAACCCCCACAACCAAGAGGAGGACGCCCAGGAGAGCCCTTCGATTCAGTCGATAGAATCTAGCCAGAACGCCAGGATTTG